>NZ_JBFTRY010000036.1:0-24028 GCF_056399745.1 Dyella sp. 01N36 | reverse complement strand
GCGCAGCGCTTTGCAGTACCCGCTGTGTACCCTCGGAGGTTGTCCCACAACGACGCGCCTCGAGCGTTCGGGCTTATCGCAACACGATGCTTCGGGCGTTATCAGGCCATTTTCTTTGGGTTACTTTCGACGCGAAGCTAGTCCCGKGGGATCTTTTGGGCCAGCAAAAGAAAAGTGACTCGAGCGGCGGCAGCCGATCGAAACGCCCGCCGCGTCCCACAGGGACTAGCTTCGCGTCGTAGGCGGCACGCTGGCGGAGAGGCGACAACCAAATACCGAGGCTCTGGATCCCGGCCTGCGCCGGGATGACGATCAAAAAGGATGAGCCAAAAAGAAAGGCCGCCGCAGCGACCTTCCCTCAACCATCAAAAATCCAACAACCTCAAGCCGCATCCGGCCAAGGCGTCAAAATCTCAAACCCATCATCCGTCACCGCAATCGTGTGCTCCCACTGCGCCGACAACGAGTGATCCTTGGTCACCACCGTCCAGCCATCCGGCAGCTGCTTGGTCTGCGGCTTGCCCGCATTGATCATCGGCTCGACCGTGAAGGTCATGCCCTTCTTCAGCTCCAGGCCCGTGCTCGGACGCCCGTAATGCAGGATCTGCGGCTCATCGTGATAGACCTTGCCGATGCCGTGCCCGCAGTACTCGCGCACCACCGAGAAACCGGCCGCTTCCGCGTGCTTCTGGATCGCCGCGCCGATGTCGCCCAGCGTCGCGCCCGGGCGCACCGCCTGGATGCCGTGCATCATCGCTTCATAAGTGGTGTCCACCAGGCGCTTGGCCAGCACCGACGGGGTGCCGACGAAATACATGCGGCTGGTATCGCCATGCCAGCCGTCCTTGATGACGGTGACATCGAGATTGATGATGTCGCCGTCCTTGAGGACTTTGCCCGGCGTCGGAATGCCGTGGCAGATCACATGGTTGACCGAGGTGCACAACGTCTTGGGAAAGCCGTTGTAGCCCACGTTGGCCGGGATCGCCTTCTGCACATTGACGATGTGCTCGTAGGCCAGCCGATCGAGGTCTTCGGTGGTCACGCCGGGCTTTACATGCTCCTTGAGCATGGCAAGCACTTCGGCGGCCAGCTTGCCGGCCTCGCGCATGGCCTGGATGTCTTCGGGGGTTTTAAGGGTGACTGCCATAGTTCTACTCACATGGCGGCAAACCTGCTGAAAATCCAGCGACTTGCCGCATCGCCGGCGCACCGGCTACAATTTCGAAGTTTTGCTGACCCGACGCGTCCCTTTCCATGGGTCCAGACGGTCGTCGCAGAGCGAGGGAGATTGTAACCGCCTTGCGGTGCAACCCCCACAAGTCCTTGATCGGACACTTAAACGCCACACACGCATCGGCACCGTCTTCGGGGTGCCTTGGTCAGCCTACCCAATCATAACGGGCTGCCGGGGTCGAAGTCGGGGATGCGTGGAGGTCCCAACCCCCCGGGTCAATCGCCTTTCAGGGCCGACCCAACAATTTGGAGTTACACCATGGCTCAAGTCACCATGCGCCAAATGCTCGAAGCTGGCGTGCATTTCGGTCACCAGACCCGTTACTGGAACCCSAAGATGGCTCCGTACATCTTTGGCGCCCGCGGCAAGATCCACATCATCAACCTCGAGAAGACGCTCCCGCTCTTCACCGACGCGATGAATTTCCTGTCGGCCATCGCCCAGAAGCGTGGCACCGTCCTGTTCGTCGGCACCAAGCGTTCGGCCCGTGAGCCGTTGGCTGAAGAAGCCGCGCGCGCCGGTATGCCGTTCGTGACCGCCCGCTGGCTCGGCGGCATGCTGACCAACTTCCGCACCGTGAAGCAGTCGGTTGCCCGCCTGAAGGAACTGGAAGCCGCTGAAACCGACGGCAGCTTCGAGAAGCTGGTCAAGCACGAAGTGCTGGCCCGCCGCCGCGAGCGCGACAAGCTGCAGAATTCGCTGGGCGGCATCAAGGACATGAACCGTCTGCCCGACGCGCTGTTCATCATCGACATCGGTCACGAAGACATCGCCGTGCAGGAAGCCAAGAAGCTTGGCATCCCGGTGATCGCCGTGGTCGACACCAACTACAACCCGGAACTGGTCGATTACGCCATCCCGGGTAACGACGACGCCATCCGCGCCATCCAGCTGTACGCCCGTGCCGCTGCCGACTCGATCCTGGAAGGCAAGGCCGCTGCGCCGGCTGCCGCCCAGGGCGACGCCAACGAGTTCGTTGAGCTGGACGAAGAAGGCAACCCGGTGGCCAAGGACGAGCGCAAGGCTGCCCCGCGCCGTGACGACCGCAACAACCGTGGTCCGGCCAAGAAGGGCGCTGGCGCGCCGCGTCGTGACGGTGGCCGTGGTGGCCGCGGTCGCGCCGACGAGCCGTCGTCGGACGGCGAGTAAGCCTTCCCTGCCCCGGCCCGCAAGGGTCGGGGCGCATCAAAGCTTTTGAGGAACCCAGATGACCGCCATTTCCGCAAAACTGGTTAGCGAACTGCGCGAGCGCTCCGGCGCCGGCATGATGGATTGCAAAAAGGCGCTGGTCGAGAACAACGGCGACATCGACGCCGCTGTGGAATACCTGCGCAAGACCGGCCTGGCCAAGGCCGACAAGAAGGCTGACCGCGTSGCCGCCGAAGGCCGCATCGCGACCGCCCAGGGCAACGGCAACGCCGTGCTGGTCGAAGTGAACAGCGAAACCGATTTCGTCGCCAAGGCGCCGAATTTCGTGCAGTTCACCAACGAAGTGGCCGAAGCCGTGCTGGCCTCGGGCGCTGCCGACATCGACGCCGCCAAGGCTGCCGCCTTCCCGGGCGCCGACAGCGTCGAAGCTGCCGCCAAGTCCCAGACCGCCACCATTGGCGAGAAGATCGAAGTGCGCCGTATTGCCCACGTCGCGAACGATGGCCCGCTGGCCACCTATTCGCACGGCGGCAAGATCGGCGTGATCGTGGCGCTCAAGGGCGGCTCGGAAGAGCTGGCCAAGGGCATCGCCATGCACGTGGCTGCCATGAACCCGCCGCACATCAAGCCGGAGCACGTCCCGGCCGAGTTCATCGCGAAGGAAAAGGACATCGCGCTGAGCCAGATGACCGACAAGGACAAGGCCAAGCCGGCCGACATCCTCGAGAAGATCATCTCCGGCAAGATCAACAAGATCGTGTCGGAAGTGACCCTGGTCGGCCAGCCCTACGTGCTGGACACCAATGTCACCGTCGGCGATGTCCTGAAGAAGGAAGGCGCTGACGTCGTGGCCGTGGTCCGCCTGGCCGTCGGCGAAGGCATCGAGAAGGTGCAGGAAGACTATCTGGCCGAAGTGGCCAAGGCGATGCAGGTCTAAGGCCTCCCATTGCAGGAAGTCTCGAAGAAGCCGCGGGCAACCGCGGCTTCTTTTTTTATGAAAGCCTGCCGCCGCGCCAAGCGTGCGGCGCCCCTCCCCCGCCCCCACGGTGCAGCCGGCTTTTCTTCCCCCGTCACGGCACGCAACCCTTACCCGTTCGCGTCACTGCCGTTACAATACGCGCGTTTTGCCCACACAATCCGGAGACCCCATGAGCGCACCGCTTAATTACCGCCGCATCCTGCTCAAACTCTCCGGTGAAGCCCTCATGGGCGAGGCCGACTACGGCATCGACCCGAAAGTGATCGGCCGCCTCGCCGACGAAATCATCGAAGTCCAAAGGGCAGGCATTCAGATCGGCGTAGTCATCGGTGGTGGCAACATCTTCCGCGGCGCGGGCCTGGCAGCCGCCGGCATGGACCGCGTCACCGGCGACCACATGGGCATGCTGGCCACCGTGATGAACGCACTGGCCATGCAGGACGCCATCGAGCGTCGCGGCGGCTTTGCCCGCGTGATGAGTGCGATCCAGATCCACGACGTATCCGAAGACTTCATCCGCCGCCGCGCGATCCGCCATATCGAAAAGGGCCGCATCGTCTTGTTCGCGGCCGGCACTGGCAATCCGTTCTTCACCACCGACTCGGCCGCCGCGCTGCGCGCCGTGGAAGTGGGCGCGGACCTGCTGCTGAAGGCCACCAAGGTGGATGGCGTCTACACCGCCGATCCGGCTCGACACAAGGACGCCACGCGCTACGACACGCTCACCTACGACCAGGTGATCGAGGGCAAGCTGGCCGTGATGGATACCGCCGCCATTGCGCTGTGCCGCGACCACGGCATGCCGCTGCGCATCTACGACATGACAGTGCCCGGCAACCTCATGCGCATCATGCAGGGCGAGGCGATCGGCACGCTGGTGTCAGACGACTGAGGAATTGAGTGAGGAGCTGGGGGTGAGTCGCGGGGACGCTGCTCACCCCACATCCCTGACAACCATCCCTCACCCCGAGCCGTCGCCACGACCCACTCCCCCGCCCCGCCCTCATGGGCCCCTGCTATACTCGCGGGCTTGCACGGTTTGAGGGGTTTCCCATGCTTAACGACATCAAGAACGATGCCCAGACCCGCATGGGCAAGAGCATCGACTCGCTCAAGCACAACCTGATGCGCCTGCGCACGGGTCGCGCGAGCACCGCCCTGGTCGACGGCATCAAGGTGCCGTACTACGGCTCGGACATGCCGCTGAACCAGGTGGCCACGGTGGCGCTGGGCGATTCGCGCTCCATCATCATCACCCCGTTCGAAAAGACCCTGGTCGGCCCGATCGAAAAAGCCATCATGGCCTCGGACGTCGGCATCACGCCGAACACCTCGGGCCTCACCATCCGCCTCAACATGCCGCCGCTCACCGAAGAGCGCCGCCGCGAACTGGCCAAGCACGTGGCGCATGAAGGCGAGGACGCCAAGATCGCCATCCGCAACGTGCGTCGCGACGCCATGCAGCAGGTCAAGGATCTGCTCAAGGAAAAGCTGATCACGGAAGACGACGAGCGCAAGGCCGAGGACGAAATCCAGAAGCTGACCGATCGCTTCGTCAAAGACGTCGACGGCGTCGTCAAGAACAAGGAAGAGGAGCTGATGGCGCTCTAAGCGCCATCGCTCTGAGCGCCTGCCCATGACCAGCGCCGATCCCGCGCGGACACCGCGCCACGTTGCCATCGTGATGGATGGCAACGGTCGCTGGGCGAAGCTGCGCCACCGACCGCGCACATTCGGCCACAACGCCGGCCGCAAGGCCGTGCGCAACGTGGTCGAAAGCTGTCTGCGCCAGGGCGTCAAGGTGCTCACGCTGTTCGCGTTTTCCAGCGAGAACTGGCAGCGCCCGCAGGATGAAGTCGGCGCGCTGATGGAATTGTTCGTGCGCGCGCTGGACAAGGAAGTGGACGAACTGCACGGCAACGGCGTGCGCATTCGCTTCGTCGGTGACCTGGACAGTTTCGAAGCCGGCCTGCGCCAGCGCATGCTGGTCGCGATGGCGCGCACCGCCGGCAACGAGGCGCTGCATCTGAATATTGCCGTGAGCTACGGCGGTCGCTGGGACATCGTGCAGGCAGCGCGCAAGGCCGCCGAAGCGGTGGCACACGGCGAGCTGCGCGCCGAGGACATCAACGAAACCACGCTTGGCCAGGGCATGTGCCTGGCCGAACTGCCACCGCTGGATCTGTTTATCCGAACCGGCGGCGAATGCCGCGTCAGCAACTTTCTTTTGTGGCAGCTTGCCTACGCGGAGCTGCACTTTACCGATACCCTGTGGCCCGATTTCGACGAGGCTTGCTTGAAGAGCGCCATCGACGATTACGCACGCCGCGAACGCCGATTCGGCAAGACCGGCGACCAAGTCGCCAAACAGGCGTAAGGACATTCATGCTGCTCCAGCGCACCTTGACCGCATTGCTGCTCGCCCCGCTGGTGATCGCCCTGATCCTGCTGGCGCCGACGGGCCTGTTTGCGGCGATCGTCGCTCTCGCCTTTCTTGCCGCGATGTGGGAATGGACCCGGCTGTCGGGCCTGAAGGAAAACGCCGCACGCGCCGCCCTGCTGGTGCTCACCGCCGCGATCTTCGCGCTGTGCTGGTACGTGCGCGCCGGCATCACCTGGCCGGTGCTGATCGGCATCGGCGTGAGCTGGTGGATCGTGGTGGGCCAATGGCTGCGCCACTTCGCCTTCGGTGCCGCGCCCACGCGCGAAAACATGCTGATCAAGCTGGGCGCCGGCCTGCTGACCATCGTGCCGGCGTGGATCGCCGCCGTGACCATTCATGGCGCGGCAGACCGCGGCAACTGGTGGACCATGCTCGCGCTGCTGATCGTGTGGGCTGCCGATATCGGCGCGTATTTCAGCGGCCGCCAGTTCGGCCGTCGCAAGCTCGCTCCCACCATCAGCCCCGGCAAGACCTGGGCGGGTGTCTACGGCGCCTTCGTGGCTGGCGCCATCGTCGCCGGCGTCGGTGGTTCGCTGCTCGGCGTCAGTGGCGGCAAGCTCATTGGCCTGTTGGTGCTGTCGGTGTTCGTCGTGGTGGYCTCGATCGTGGGCGACCTTTTCGAGAGCCTGATGAAGCGCCATGCCGCCGTGAAGGATTCGGGTAACCTGTTCCCCGGTCATGGCGGCCTGCTTGATCGCCTGGACAGCGTGTTCGCCGCGATGCCGGTGTTCGCTGCCGGCATGCTTCTGCTGGGTCTATGAGTCATAGCTTGCGCAAGGTGGCGGTACTGGGTGCGACCGGCTCGATCGGTGGCAGCACGCTGGATGTGATTGCCCGCCATCCCGACCGCTTTCGCGCCACCGTGCTGGCGGCGCACAGCAATGTCGCTGCGCTGGCCGAGCTGTGCGTCCGCTTCCAGCCCGAACTTGCCGTCATCGCCGATCCGACGCTCGAAGCCGAGCTGGTTCGCCGCCTAACCGCGGCTGGCGTGCGCTGTGACGTTGCCAGCGGCCATGACGCTGTTACCCAGGCTGTCTCGGGCGACCTGTGCGACACCGTGGTGGCGGCCATCGTCGGCGCCGCCGGACTGGACTCCACGCTCGCCGCCGCACGTAGCGGCAAGCGCCTGCTGCTGGCCAACAAGGAATCCATCGTGATGGCCGGCGCGCTGCTGCTGGACGCGCTAGCGGTCGGCGGCGGCGAGTTGATTCCGGTCGATTCGGAACACAACGCCATCTTCCAGTGCCTGCCGGGCGGCCGTCCCAACCTGGCCGCCAGCGGCGTGCGCCGTCTCATCTTGACTGCCTCCGGCGGCCCGTTCCGTGGCCGTACGCGCGCCGAACTTGCAGGGGTCACCCCGGAGCAGGCCTGCAAGCACCCCAACTGGGTGATGGGACGCAAGATTTCGGTGGATTCGGCCACCCTGATGAACAAGGGCCTGGAAGTCATCGAGGCGCACCATTTGTTTGGCGCCGCCCCGGACGTGATCGACGTGCTGGTGCACCCGCAGAGCCTGGTGCATTCGATGGTCGAATACGTCGACGGTTCGGTGCTGGCCCAACTGGGCAATCCGGACATGCGTACGGCGATCGCCCATGCGCTGGCGTGGCCGGCGCGCATCGAAGCGGGTGTGGCGCCGCTGGACCTGGCCGCCTGCGCTCCGCTGACGTTCCAGCAGCCTGATCTGGCCACGTTCCGCTGCCTTGCGCTGGCCTTCCAGGCGCTGCGGGCGGGCGGCGATGCCACGGCCATTCTCAACGCCGCCAACGAGGTTGCCGTCGAGGCTTTCCTGGCCGGCGGGCTGCCCTTCCTGGGCATCGCCGATCTCGTTGAGAGCGTGCTTACGGAACTGCCGGCGCAAGCTGTGGTCGATGTCCAGACCCTGAATGAACGCGACCGCACGGCCCGCGAGGCCGCCCGCCGCATCCTTCGCAACGCTTGCTGACAAGCCTGATAAGCTCTCACCGATGAATAGTGTATTTGGCTCAGTGTTTTGGTTACTCGTCACGCTAGGCGTGCTGGTGACCTTTCACGAATTTGGACACTACTGGGTAGCACGGCGTTGCGGCGTCAAGGTGCTGCGTTTTTCCGTGGGCTTCGGCAAGGCGATCTGGAAGCGCATCGGCAAGGACGGCACCGAGTACCAGGTTGCCATGATCCCCCTGGGCGGCTACGTGAAGATGCTGGACGCCCGCGAAGGCGAGGTCGATCCCGCCCTCGCCGGCCAGGAATTCACCGCCAAGCCGGTATGGCAGCGCATTGCGATTGTCGCCGCCGGCCCCGCCTTCAATCTCATCTTCACCCTGTTTGCGTTCTGGCTGATGTTCCTGGTGGGCAAGCCGGACGTTGCGCCGGTCGTCGACGCTGCGCCCAAGAGCATGGCCGCCGACGCCGGTGTGCGCACCGGTGACCGCATCCTGAGTGTGGGTGGCCACGTGGTGGCCACCTGGAGCGACTCCATGGATGTCGTCGCCAACGCCATGCTCGGCCGCGATCCGCTGCCCATGGAAGTTCGCGGCACCGACGGCAGCACGCGCAACCTCACGTTGCCGCTGAACCAGCTGCCGGCCGGTCAGGACATCGGGCAATACCTGGACCAGCTCGGCCTCAAGCTGGCTCCTTCGCCAGCTCTCGTTGGCATCGTGCTTCCGGGTAAGCCTGCCTCGGTGGGCGGCATGCAGGGCGGCGACCGCGTCACCAGCCTCAACGGCACCGCCGTGGACAGCTACGAGCAATTCCAGCGACTGGTGCCGGAGCAGGCGGCCAAGTCGCCGACCCTGGCCATCGTGGTGGAGCGCAACGGCAAGACCATTCCGCTGTCCGTCACGGCCCGCATGGAGTCGCTGGAAGGTCAGCCGACCAACTGGGTGATCGGCGTGCAGTTCGCCCAGCGCGAACCGGCCGTACTTCGCTATGGCCCGCTGAAGGCCGTCGGTGCGTCGCTGGAAACCACCTGGAACAGCGCCGCCTCCACCTTCAACATGATCGGCAAGATGCTGACCGGACAGGCATCCACCAAGAACCTTTCCGGCGTCATCGGCATCGCCCAGGTGGCCAACGCCTCGGCGAGCATGGGGATCGGCTGGTTCTTCAGCTTCCTGGCCATGGTGTCGCTAAGTCTTGCGATCCTCAACCTGATGCCGATACCGGTCTTGGACGGTGGTTGGCTGCTGTATTACCTTATTGAGTTGGTCAAAGGCAGTCCCGTCAGCGAACGTGCGATGATGGCAGGTCAGTATGTCGGCCTGGTCATGTTGTTCACGTTAATGGGATTGGCTTTCTACAACGACATCCATCGCTTCCTGCCCTCGTGACGCGCACCGGCTTTGCCGAAAGTCGCGCGACGTCCGACGGACAGCCGTATCTGCAGCGTGCGCGATCACGCGCTTGCTACGGAAACATGGCGGTGGTTTACCCGGTGCATCTGGGGAAGATGCAAGCACCCTTTCAAGGCTGGGCTTGTCCTGGCTTCACGTATTGATCGGGGCGGCCCTAAAAAGCCGTCCTATCGGAATAAACCAACGGAATCGACGATGAAGCGTATCGCCGCCCTGATCCTGCTTGCCTCACTGTCCGCCAATGTCCTCGCTTTCGAGCCCTTCGTCGTTTCCGATATCCGCATCGATGGCCTCAGCCGCATTTCCGCTGGCACGGTACTCAACTACCTGCCGGTCAACCGCGGCGACCGCCTGACCAACGATGGCGCCCAGCGCGCCATCCGTGCGCTTTATCAGACCAAGTTCTTCAGCGATGTCGAAATCGATCGCGAAGGCGACATCATGGTCATCAAGGTGGTCGAGCGTCCCTCGATCGCCAAGCTCACCCTGCGCGGCAACAAGGACATCAAAGAAGAGGATCTGCGCAAGGGCCTGAAGGAAATCGGCCTGTCCGAAGGTGAGACCTTCGACCGCCTGTCGCTCGATCGCGTGCAGCAGGAACTGGTTCGCCAGTACTACAACCGCGGCAAGTACAACGTGTCGGTCGATCCGCACGTGACCAACCTCGATCGCAACCGCGTGGCCGTCGACATTGAAATTCGCGAAGGCAAGGTCGCGAAGATCAAGGAAATCAACATCGTCGGCAACAAGGCGTTCACCGACAAGGAAATCCGCAAGGGTTTCGAGTCGAGCACGTCCAACATGCTGTCGTGGTATTCGAAGGACGACCAGTACTCGCGCGAAAAGCTTTCCGGCGACCTGGAAAAGCTGCAGTCCTACTACATGGACCGCGGCTACGCCGACTTTGGCGTCGACTCCACGCAGGTGACGATTGCGCCGGACAAGCGCTCGATGTACATCGCCGCCAGCGTCAAGGAAGGCGATATCTACACCATCTCCGACGTGCATCTGCTTGGTGAGCTGGTCCTCCCCGAGGACTCGCTGCATCAGCTGGTGTATGTGCACAAGGGCGACACCTTCAATCGCAAGGCGATCGAAGCGAGCACCAACGCGATCAAGACCATCCTGGCCAGCATCGGTTATGCGTTCGCCAAGGTGACGCCGGTGCCGAAGCTGGACAAGGACAAGCGTACCGTCGACCTCACGCTCTACATCGAGCCGGGCAAGCGCGTGTACGTGCGCCGCGTGATCTTCCAGGGCAACACCCGCACGGAAGACGACGTGATGCGCCGCGAAATGCGCCAGCTGGAAGGCAGCTGGTTCTCGCAACCGGCGATCGACCGCTCCAAGATCCGCCTGCAGCGCCTGGGCTATTTCAAGACGGTCAACATCGACAAGGCGCTGGTGCCGGGCACCGAAGACCAGGTCGACCTGACCGTGAAGGTGGAAGAACAGTCCGCCGGCAGCCTGATGTTCGGCGTGGGCTATTCGCAGTACTCGGGCATCATCCTGTCCGCGTCGGTGTCGCAGAACAACTTCATGGGCACCGGTGACAGCTTCACCGTGGGCGCATCGCGCAGCGACTACTCCACCAGCATCAACGCCAGCTACTTCAACCCCTACCTCACCGATAGCGGCGTGGGTATCGGCTATAACGCCGGTTACACCAAGAGCAACTACGGCGACACCAACAGCGACTTCGTCAACTACGAAAGTTCGATGAAGTCGTTCTCCAGCTTCCTGAGCTTCCCGATTTCCGAAACGGACAACATCCGCGCGGGTCTGGGCCTCAGCAGCAACAAGATCAACCTCAGCTACCAGTACCTGACCGTCGACGAGAACGGCAACACCGTCACGCAGACGGCCAACTACTCGCCGCAGGTGCTGATCGACTACCAGAACGCGCTGGGCCACCAGACCATCCACACCTGGGATGCCACGCTGGGCTGGAACCACGACACGCGCAACGGTTACTGGGCGCCGACCCGCGGCGGCTTGATCTCGCTGTCGACCGATATCGCACTGCCCGGCTCCACCGTGCAGTACTACAAGATCATGGGTGAGGCGAACCATTACTGGCCGATCGGCAAGGGCTTCGTGCTCTACRTGGACGGCCAGGTCGGTTACGGCAAGACCTACGGCCAGACCTTCGACAACGATGGCGGCACCACCTACACGGCCGGCGAGAAGATCACCTTCCCGTTCTGGGAGAACTTCTACTCCGGCGGTGTGCGCGACGTTCGTGGCTTCCAGGACAACACGCTGGGTCCGCGCGTCTGCGTGGGCACCGTGACCGATCCGGCCACGGGCAAGCAGGTGCCGATCACCCCGCTGCCGAACGGCACCTGCCAAGGCAGTGTGTACAGCTACGCACAGCCGCTGGGTGGCGCGTTCAAGGTGCTGGGCACGGCCGAGCTGTACCTGCCGCTGCCGTTCCTCAAGGACATCAACACGGCCCGCGTGTCGTGGTTCGTGGACGTCGGCAACGCCTACCAGGATTACCAGAGCTTCACGGCCAAGACGCTGCGCGTCTCCACGGGTCTCTCGCTGCACTGGCAGGCGCCGATCGGCCCGCTGATCATCAACTTCGCCGTGCCGCTGCGCACCCAGGCGGATGATGGTCACTACGAGGAGCGCATCCAGTTCACCTTCGGCAGCCAGTTCTGATCGGCTGACCGGCTCAAGGTTGAAACAGCAGAAGGCGCGGCCATGCCGCGCCTTCTTTTTTGTGGCCACCATCGCTGATGCGACGACTGCGTCGCGCCGGGCACTTTTGATGCCCCCGGCGGGGAGCCCTACAATGGCCCGATTGCAGGGAGCTGACATGAGCGTTTTTCAAACCACCGTATCCGAGCTGGCCGAGCGTTTTGGCCTGGTGTGTCACGGCGACGGCTCCCGCGTCATCGACGGCGTGGGCACCCTTGCCGGCGCCGGCCCGAGCCAGCTGAGCTTCCTCTCCAACAGCAAATACGCCTCGCAACTGACGGCTACCCGCGCCGGCGTGGTGGTGATGCGCGAAGAGAACGTGGCCGACAGCCCGGTGATCGCCCTGGTGGCGCGTGATCCCTATGTGGCCTACGCCAAGATCGCCGCCCTGTTCGAACGCCTGCCCGCCTCGCCGCAGGGCATCCATCCCACGGCCGTGGTCGCGCCCACCGCTCGCGTGGCGCCGACCGCCAGCATCGGTCCGGGCTGCGTGATCGAGGACGGCGCCGTGGTGGAAGACGGGGCGATACTCGGCCCGCATTGCATCGTCGGCCCCGAGTGCACCGTAGGCGCCCAATGTCGCCTGGTCGCCCGCGTGACCCTGGTGATCCGCGTCACCCTGGGCAAGCGCGTGCTGGTCCATCYGGGCGCGGTGATCGGTTCGGACGGCTTCGGCCTCGCCTTCGACCGCGACCACTGGATCAAGCTGCCGCAACTGGGCGGCGTGCGCATCGGCGACGACTGCGAAATCGGCGCCAACACCACCATCGACCGCGGTGCGCTGGACGACACCGTGCTCGAGGAAGACGTGCGCCTGGACAACCAGATCCAGATCGCCCACAACGTTTACATTGGCGCGCACACGGCTTTGGCTGGCTGCGCCGCCGTGGCCGGCAGCGCCAAGATCGGCCGTTACTGCATGATCGGCGGCAATGCGGGCGTGCTTGGCCATCTGGAAGTCGCCGACCGGGTTACCATTACCGCCAAGAGCCTGGTCACGCACTCCATACGCGAGCCCGGTGAATACTCCTCGGGCGTCCCACTGCAGGAAAACCGCCAATGGCGGCGCAACGCAGCCCGATTCAAGCATCTCGATGAATACGTGCGCCGCCTTTCGGCGCTGGAGAAGGACAGCAACAATGAGTGACCTGACCGTGCCCTTCCACCTTCCCGTGAACGTGGAACAAATCCAGCAGCTGCTGCCGCACCGCTATCCGTTCCTGCTGGTCGACCGCGTGATCGAGCTGGTGCCCGACAAGAGCGCCGTGGCGATCAAGAACGTGACGATCAACGAGCCGTTCTTCCAGGGCCATTTCCCGGGCCACCCGGTGATGCCGGGCGTGCTCATCGTGGAAGCCATGGCCCAGGCTGCCGGCCTGCTCACGCAGATCTCCAGCCGCCTCAAGGGCACCACGGGCAGCCCGCTGTTCTACCTGGCCAAGGTGGACAACGCGCGCTTCAACGCGCCGGTGGTACCGGGCGATCAGCTGCGCCTTGAGGTCGAACTCAAGCGCCTGCTGCGCAGCATGGGCTTGTTCGAGGCACGCACCATCGTCAACGGCAAGGAAGTGGCGAGCTGCGAACTGATGTGCGCCGCGAGGTCCGACAAATGATCCATGCCACCGCGCAGATCGATCCTTCCGCCGTCATTGGCAATGACGTGAGCATCGGCGCGTACAGCGTGATCGGCGCTGACGTGCATGTCGGCGAAGGCACGGTGATCGGTCCGCACGTGGTGATCGAAGGTCCCACGCGCATCGGACGCGAGAATCAGATCAGCCAGTTCGCCTCCCTGGGTGGCGCGCCGCAGGACAAGAAGTTCAAGGGCGAGCCGACCGAGCTGATCATCGGCGATCGCAACCTGATCCGCGAGTTCGTCACCATCAACCGCGGCACCAGCGACGGCGGCGGCGCCACGCGCATCGGCAATGACAACTGGATTCTTGCCTACGTCCACATCGCCCACGATTGCCAGATCGGCAACAACACGGTGTTCTCCAACTACTCCGCCCTCGCCGGCCACGTGGAAGTGGGCGACTGGGTGGTGATGGCCGGCTTCTCCGGCGCCCACCAGTTCTGCAAGATCGGCGCGCACGCGTTCATCGGCATGGGCTGCCTGCTGGGCTCGGACGTGCCGCCATTCGTGATGATGGCCAACGAACAACGTGGACGTCCGCGCGGCATCAACAGCGAAGGCCTCAAGCGTCGCGGTTTCGACACCACGCGCATCTCCGCCATCAAGCGCGCCTACCGCACGCTGTACATGGCCGGCCTGACGCTGGCCGACGCGCGCGAGCAGCTGAGCACGCAGGCCAACGACAGCGATGACGTGCGCGCCATGCTGGAGTTCCTTGATCGCAGCGAGCGTTCGTTGGCGCGTTGATCTGGGCTTCGCCCATATCAACCCAACGGACACGGCTCTGGCCTTGAGGGTTTGGGGACATGCTTGAAAACCAGGTGACCCGACGCGCTCCCACCATCGCCATCATCGCCGGCGAAGACTCCGGCGATCAGCTGGGCGCCGACCTGGTCGCCGCGCTGCGCCGCCGCTACCCGGAGGCGCGCTTCGTCGGCATCGGTGGCGCGCGCATGCAGGCCACCGGCTTCGACTCCTGGTACGACATCAAGGAGCTCTCGCTGTTTGGCTTCGCCGAGGTCGTCTCGCATCTGCCCAGGCTGCTGAAGCTGCGCAAGGAACTGGTGGCGCGCATCATCGCCGCACGACCCGATGTGGTGGTCGGCATCGATGCGCCCGACTTCAACCTCGGTGTCGAAAAGCGCCTGCGCGAAGCCGGCATCCGCACCGTGCACTACGTCAGCCCTTCGGTCTGGGCATGGCGCGAAAAGCGCACGGAAAAAATCGGACGCAGCGCGAATCGCGTGCTATGCCTGTTCCCGATGGAACCGGCGATCTATGCACGTCACGGCGTCGATGCGCGCTTCGTCGGCCATCCCCTGGCGGACCGTTTCGCGCTGGTCTCCGATCGCATAGGCGCCCGCGATTTTCTCGGTATTCCGCTCAGCGTTCCGGTGCTCGCCGTGCTGCCGGGCAGCCGCGGTTCCGAGATCAAACAACTTGGCAGCGCCTTCATCGAAGCGGCGCGCAAGGTCGCCGCGCAGATGCCGGGCCTGCGCATCATCGTGCCGGCCGCGAACGAACGCGTGCATGCCAGCCTGAAGCAAATCATCGGCCATGCCGACGACGAAAGCGCGCCGCAGCTGATCGACGGCCATGCGCACGAAGCGATGCTCGCCGCCGACGTGGTGATGCTCGCCTCCGGCACGGCCACGCTGGAGGCGATGCTGGCCAAGCGTCCGATGGTGGTGGGCTACCGGGTCTCGCCGGTGAGCTACCGCATTGCGCGCGCACTGAACATGCTCAAGACGGACGTCTATTCGCTGCCCAATATCCTGGCTCGCGCCAATGGCATGGGCGAGGACGTGATACTGGTGCCCGAATTGATGCAGGACGATTTCACCGCTGACAAGCTGGCCGACGCCACGCTGGCGCTGTTCCAGGACAGCGAGCGCCGTGGCGCCATTGTCGCCGCGTTCGAGCAATTGCATCTTGCCCTGCGCGGCGATCTGCAAGGCCACGCCGGCGACCTGGCGGCCGACGCGGTCGCCGAGCTGATCGAGGCGCATCGTGCCTGAAGCAAAGGCCAGGACACGTCGTGTAGCGCCAGACGCCGATGCCGTCGTGCGCTTTATCGCCGGTGTCGACGAAGCCGGCCGCGGACCGCTGGCAGGTCCGGTGGCGGTGGCGGCGGTGATCCTGGATCCCTCCAGGCCCCGCATCCGCGGCCTGGACGATTCCAAGAAACTCACGCATGCCAAACGCGAAGCGCTGTACGAGAAAATCGTCGAGCGCGCGCTGAGCTATAGCATCGTGATGGTGATGTCCGACGAGATCGACCGCATCAACATCTTCCAGGCCACCATGACGGGCATGAGCCGCGCGCTGGCGGGGCTTACGCCGAGCGCTCACGAAGCCTGGATCGACGGCAATGCACTACCGCGCGACCTGCCCTGCGCAGGACGCGCCATCATCGGCGGCGACGCGCTGGAGCCTGCCATCAGTGCAGCATCCATCCTCGCCAAGGTCACCCGCGACCGCTGGATGGTGGAACTCGATCGCCAGCATCCCGGCTATGGCTTCGCCGAGCACAAGGGTTACGGTACGCCGGCCCATCTGGCCGCGCTGCAGCGGCTGGGACCGTGCCCGCATCATCGACGCAGCTTCGCGCCGGTAAAGATCCTGGTGGATCAGGGCGTGCTGTTCTAGAACGATCCAAAGGGGAATGGACGTCCAACTCACTCCTTGTGAGTCGCGTCTGGTGATGCATCGATGAGGCCAAATAGCGGCTGTACATGCATGTCCATTGACCCACGTCATCGGCTCGCAATAGCGCTACGCTAGGCTCGAAACATGGAGCAGCGGCCCGCACGCGACAGCCATGGCGAGGCAACCTTTTTTGCCGCCGCTGCATCCGAATGGATAAGGAAGCCAAAGCCACCGCCTGCTCCCTCACCCGCTGAACGTTCCACGCGGTGCGGTGTCTCCTGTATGCAGGGATGCAGGCCCATGCGGTCTCCCCAGCCGCATGGCACTCAAGCTCCAAGCGCGCATTCGACCGCAGGAGTTGTGTCATGAGCACCACCCGCCGCCCCAACGAGCCTGACATCAGCCCCAACCTCACGCCCCACTCGCAACTCACGCTTGAAGAGATGAATGCGATCGCCGAGGCCGAATACCGTCACGTCGACTACGACCGCCATCCGCTGAGGGTGGACGGACTGGAGCACTACCTCGACCGTTACGACGCCAGCGAACGCTTTCACATCTGGTGATGCCGTCAAGGTAGGCGACGATGGAGCGCCATCGTCGCCCTGGAATGGGAAATCAGTCGCGCGCCCGCAGCAAGCT
Organism: Dyella sp. 01N36; assembly: GCF_056399745.1. NCBI lineage: Bacteria > Pseudomonadati > Pseudomonadota > Gammaproteobacteria > Lysobacterales > Rhodanobacteraceae > Dyella > Dyella sp. 01N36. The sequence continues at coordinate 7,249 of NZ_JBFTRY010000036.1, read as the reverse complement.
ATGGCGATAGCCGTAGCCGACATAGATCAGCATGCCGAGCGCCGTCCAGCCGGCCAGCAGCATCCAGTTGCCGGCATTCATCTGCGCGAGCAGGAACAGGCAGACCGCCACGCCCAGCGGGCATACCACCGCGGCGGCAGGCACGCGGAAACCGCGCGGCAAGTCAGGACGCGTGCGACGCAGGACCAGCACGCCGACGCATACCGTGGCAAAGGCCAGCAGCGTACCCATCGAGAGCAGGTCGCCGAGCAGGCTCAGCGGGAACACCGCCGCCAGCACGCCGCCGACCAGGCCGACCAGCACGGTCGTGCGATGCGGCGTCTGGAAGCGCTCGTGCACGGCGCCGAACATGCGCGGCAACAAGCCATCGCCGGCCATGCTGTAGAGAATGCGCGCCAGGCCCAGGTGCATCACCAGGATCACCGAGGTCAGGCCGGCCACCGCGCCAACCTGCGTGAGCAGCTTGAGCCAGGCCAGCTGTGGATGTGCCGCCAGCGCCGTCGCCACCGGCTCGGCGGTGGCGAGCTGGGCAAACGGTACCAGTCCCGTCAGTACCGCCGCCACGATGATGTAGAGCACCGTGCACACGGCCAGCGAGATCAGGATGCCGGCGGGCACGTTCTGCTGCGGATTGCGCGTCTCTTGCGCCGCCGTCGCCACCGCGTCGAAGCCGATGTACGCGTAGAACACGCTGGTCGCTGCGCGGAACACGCCGCTCCAGCCGTAATGGTCGCCGCCCTGGTTGGCCGGCACATAGGGGTGCCACAGCGAGGTGTCGATGTATTGCAGGCCAAACACCACGAACAGGATCACCACCAGCACCTTGACCACCACCACCACACTGGCGAACAAGGTCGATTGCCGCGTTCCCGTGTAGAGCAAGGCCGTGATGGCGGTTACCACCAGCAGCGCCGGCAGGTTGATCCAGGCACCGGTCACCACGAAGTGACCGTCGTGAAAAGCCAGTGGCGCATTGGCCAGCACGCTGGGGACATCGATGCCCATGCTGTGCATCAGGCCCACGCCGTAACCAGACCAGCCCACCGCCACCGACRACACCGCCAGCAGGTATTCGGCCACCACGTTCCAGCCGATGAACCAGGCCAGCAACTCGCCGAAGGTGGCGTACGCATAGACATAGGCACTGCCGGAGACCGGCAGCATGGCGGCGAACTCCGCGTAGCTCAGCGCGGCCAGTGCGGCGGCGAGTCCCGCCAGTACAAACGAAAGGGTCAAGGCCGGACCGGCATGCTCAGCCGCTGCCTGCCCGGTGATCACGAAGATGCCTGCGCCGATCACCGCACCCACGCCCAGCACGATCAGATCCTTGAGGCCCAGCGTACGCCGCAGGTTGTCGCTGGCGGTCAGCGATGCCTCGATGGGTTTGGCGGTGAACAGCGATCGGATCAGTGACATCAGTGTTTCCCCGGCGAGCACCAGGCCGCCGTGCAGATGGATAAAGCGTTCGACCATGCCAGTCCCGGCCACTCCCTGCAACCGCCATAGGTCCGGCTGCGCGGCGCCATGGCTCCGGCCCGGGCCTCGGCTATGCTTCGCCCATCCAGGGGGAGATGCGATGCGACACTCGATCCGAACGACGCTGGCCGTGCTGGCGTTTGCCGTTGCGACCCTGGTCCAGGCCCGACCCGGACCCGGCGATATTCCGCCCGACTATCTCGGCCACGATCGCGACGGGCACGACGTCCTGGTGTCGGGCATGCGCGGCAAAGTCGTGATCGTTTCCTTCTGGGCCTCCTGGTGCGCCTACTGCCGCAAAGAGCTGCCCGTGCTGGCCGTGCTGCAAAAGCTCAAGGGCGCCGACGAGCTCAAGGTGATCGGCGTCAATCACGCCGACGAGTACGACAAGTTCAAGGACTTGCGCCGCCGCTGGCAGAACCTCGACGTGGTCCTGACCTACGATGCCCCCGACAACCGCATCGGCAAGCCGTACGCCATCAACGGCCTGCCCTTCATGGTCATGATCGGGCGCGACGGTCGTATTGCCCACATCTACACCGGCTACGGCGAAGATTTGTTGGACACCATCATGGCGCAAGTGGACGAATTGCTCGCCCAACCCGCGCCGGACGCGACGAAGGCAGCGGTCGCAGGCCCGGCTTCTTCCTGATCCCATGGGGAAAAGTCGTAGGGGCGGCAATGTCAATCTTGCCCCTCCCCTGCCGCACCGTTAGGCTGAACATCCATCTCGCGCGTGCGCCATGTCCGTTCGCTTCGCTCACCTCCACCTGCACAGCGAATACTCGCTGGTCGACTCGACTGTCCGCATCAAGGGACTGGTCGAAGCCTGTGTGCGTCTGGGTATCCCAGCCGTCGCGCTGACCGACGACAGCAACATGTTCGCGCTGGTGAAGTTCTACAAGGCCTGCAGCGCCGCCGGCATCAAGCCGATCGGTGGCTGCGACCTGTGGGTGAGCGCGCCGGACGATCCGCGCCCCTGGCGTCTGACGGTCGTCTGCCAGGACCGCGAGGGTTATCTCAACCTGTCCCGTCTGGTGTCGCGCGCGTGGCGCGACGGCCAGCACAGCGGTCGTGCGCTGGTGGACGCCAGCTGGCTGACTGAGGATGCGACGCGTGGCTTGATCGCCCTGCTCGGCCGAGAAAGCGAAGCCGGACGCATCGCTGTGAATCAGGGCGTGACCAACGCGGCCGCGCGCCTGCGACCGTTCGCCCAGCAAATGGCCGATCGCCTGTATCTGGAGCTGACCCGTACCGGTCGCGACGGCGAGGAAAACTGGAACGCCGCCGCCCTGGCCCTGGCCAGCGAGCTCGACCTGCCGGTGATCGCCAGCAACGACGTGCGCTTCCTCAAGGCGGACAACTTCGAATCGCACGAAGCGCGCGTCTGCATCAACCAGGGTCGCGTGCTGGCCGATCCCAAGCGCCCGCGCGACTACAGCAACCAGCAGTATCTGAAGTCGCCGGAAGAAATGGAGGCGCTGTTCGCCGACCTTCCCGAGGCACTGGAAAACACTATCGAGCTGGCCAAGCGCTGCTCGCTGGAACTGGATTTCGGCACGTACTACCTGCCTGATTTCCCGGTGCCGGAAGGCCACGACCTGGCCAGCTATATCCGCGAAATTTCGCGCGAGGGTCTGCGCGAGCGACTCGAATTCGCCGGCGTCGCGCCGGGCCGCACGCGCGAGGAATACGAAACGCGACTGGAACGCGAGCTGGACGTCATCATCAAGATGGGCTTCCCCGGCTACTTCCTTATCGTGGCGGACTTCATCAACTGGGGTAAGCAGAACGGCATTCCCGTCGGACCGGGCCGCGGTTCGGGCGCGGGTTCGCTGGTGGCGTGGGTGCTCAAGATCACCGACCTGGATCCGATCCAGTTCGACCTGCTGTTCGAGCGATTCCTCAATCCCGAACGCGTGTCGATGCCCGACTTCGACATCGACTTCTGCATGGATCGCCGCGATGAGGTGATCGACTATGTCGCGCGCAAATACGGCCGCGACCACGTCAGCCAGATCATCACCTACGGCTCGATGGCGGCGAAGGCCGTGCTGCGCGACTCCGGCCGCGTGCTCGGCATGGGTTACAACGCGGTCGACCGCATCGCCAAATTGATTCCCGCGCGCCCGCTCGACCTCACCTTGCAGTGCGCGCTCGGTCGTTCGGAAAAAGCCAAGAAAGAACCCGATCGCATCGTCAAGGAGTTCTGCGAACTCTACGAGCAGGACGAAGAAGCGCGCACGCTGATCGACCTGGCGCTGAGCCTGGAAAGCCTCACCCGCAACGTCGGCAAGCACGCCGGCGGCGTGGTGATCGGTCCCAAGCCGCTCACCGAATTCGCACCGCTGTACTGCGAACCGGGCGGCGCGGGTGTGGTGACGCAGTACGACAAGGACGACGTGGAAGCGGTMGGCCTGGTGAAGTTCGACTTCCTCGGCCTGCGCACGCTGACCATCATCGACTGGGCGGTGAAGGCGATCAATCTGCGCCGCGAGACTTGTGGCGAAGAGCCGTTGGATATCGCCGCGCTGCCGCTGACCGACGCACCCACCTACGACCTGCTGAAAAAAGCGCAGACGGTGGCGGTGTTCCAGCTCGAATCCTCCGGCATGCAGCGCATGCTCAAGGACGCCAAGCCCGACCGCTTCGAAGACATCATCGCGCTGGTGGCCTTGTATCGCCCCGGCCCGATGGATCTGATCCCCAGCTTCGTAGCGCGCAAGCATGGCCGCGAGGATGTGATCTATCCCGACCCGCGCGTCGARCCGRTSCTSAARGAGACCTACGGCATCATGGTCTAYCAGGAGCAGGTGATGCAGATGGCGCAGATCGTSGGCGGYTAYTCGCTSGGCGGCGCCGACCTGCTGCGCCGCGCGATGGGCAAGAAGAAACTCGAGGAAATGGCGAAGGAGCGCGCCAAGTTCCGCGAAGGCGCCGCCAAGGACGGACTCACCGGCGACAAGGCCGACGCCATCTTCGACYTGATGGARAARTTCGCSGGCTACGGCTTCAACAAGTCGCACGCTGCGGCATACGCGCTGGTCTCCTATCAGACCGCGTGGCTGAAGGCGCACTACCCGGCCGAGTTCATGGCCGCGACGATTTCGTCGGACATGGACAACACCGACAAGGCCGTCACCTTCATCGACGAGTCCAAGGCGATCGGCCTGAAGGTGCTGCCGCCGGACGTCAACGCGTCCGAATTCATGTTCGTGGCAGTGGAAGCGGACGGCTCATCGTCGACCGGTCGCCAGGGCGCGCGCACCATCCGCTATGGCCTGGGCGCGATCAAGGGCGTCGGCCAGGGCGCGTGCGAAGCGATCGCGGACGAACGCAAGCGCAACGGCCCGTACAAGGACCTGCCCGACTTCTGCCGTCGCGTGGATTCGACCAAGCTCAATCGACGCGTGCTCGAAGCGCTGATTCTTTCCGGCTCGCTCGACGCACTCGCCGAAAACCGCGCCAGCCTGATGGCGCAGCTGCCGAACGCGATGAAAGTGGCCGAGCAGCATCTGCGCGATCGACAGAGCGGCCAGAACGATATGTTCGGCGCGATGATGGGCAGCGTTGCCCCGGTCGTGCAGGTCGATCTCCCTACCGTGCCCGAGTGGCCGCTGGAACAACTGCTGCAGGGCGAGCGCGACACGCTAGGCCATTACCTGTCCGGTCATCCCACCGACCCGTGGAAGGACGAGCTGGCGCAACTATCCACTTGTCCGCTGGGCGAGATCGGCGATCGCTACCAGCCGCCCAAGCCGCGCAAGAACGACGACGGCGACAACAACCGTTTCCGCCGGGGCCCGGATACACCGTGGACCGTGGCCGGCATGGTCACGGCCATCCGCAAACGCGGCGATAGCGACGCCTTCGTGCGGCTGGAAGACGGCACCGGGATCATCGAGGTGAGCTTCTTTGGCGAGCTCTACCAGCAGGTGGCGCCGTTGCTGACGCGCGACGAAATGCTGGTGGTGGAAGGCGGCCTGCGCATCGACGATTTCTCTGGCGGCGGCTTCGCTTTACGCGCCCGCAGCGCCTACACCCTCGGCGACGGCTGCCGCCGCTACGCGCGCCTGCTGCGTTTAAAACTGAACGGGGTCAATCCGGGTTTTATCGAGGACCTGCGGCGGACGTTGGCTGGGTACCGGGGTGGGCGCGCTAGCGTGATTCTTTACGGGTATCACAACGATACGGCGCAGGCGGACCTGGAGTTGGGGGAGGAGTGGCGGGTGGATGCTATTCCGGAGTTGTTGCGGGCGATTCGGGCGGTGCCTGGGGTGGAGGCGGCGAAGTTGAGGATTGTGAAGACGGATGATCGGCCGCGGGGGGATTGATTGACCGGTCGGCGCGTCCTTTCCTAGTCGTCATCCCGGCGTACGCCGGGATCCAGTAGCGACACGGCTCAGTTGTCGCGTATCGCCAGCGTGCCGCCTACGCGGCGGGCGTTTCGATCGGCTGCCGCCGACCGAGTCACTTTTCTTTTGCTGGCCCAAAAGAAAAGTAACCCAAAGAAAATGGCCTGATAACGCCCGCAGCATCGTGCTGGGATAAGCCCGAGCGCTTGAGGTGCGTCGTTGTGGGACAACCTCCGAGGGTACACAGCGGGTAGTTCCAAGCGCTGCGCAACGCGCCCGAATCGCTGAGGACTTAAAGCGGAGGCTCGCTTCGCATTGCCCCTGGTTTGCTGGTTTTCGCGATGTACATCACTTCTCCCTCTCCCCASCGGGGAGAGGGCTGGGGTGAGGGGCCAATCTAGCCTCACCGCCCCATCTGAGCGGCCCTTCACCAATTCCTAACCCCATACGCCCCCGTTCCCGCGAAATTCCGCGGACCGGTATACTTGCGCGCTTCCGTGTCATGAACTGCACCGAATGAATCCCAACTTCCTCGATTTCGAACAACCCATCGCCGAGCTGGACGCGAAGATTGAAGAGCTTCGTCATGCCAGTCACGGGCAGGCGTTCAACATCGACGAAGAAGTCGCACGCCTGCGCGAGAAGCTGAAGCTCAAGACCAACGAGATCTTCCGCAACCTCACGCCCTGGCAGGTGACTCAGCTGTCGCGCCATCCGGGTCGTCCTTACACGCTCGATTACATCAGCGTGATGTGCGACGAGTTCCATGAGCTGGCCGGCGACCGCGCCTACTCCGACGACGCCGCCATCGTGGGCGGCCTGGGCCGCATCAACGGCCGCTCGGTGATGATCATTGGCCACCAGAAGGCGCGCGATACCAAGGGCAAGGTGCGCCGCAACTTCGGCATGCCGCGCCCCGAGGGTTACCGCAAGGCGCTGCGCCTGATGAAGATGGCCGAGCGTTTCGGCCTGCCCCTGATCACCCTGATCGACACCCCGGGAGCCTATCCCGGCGTGGGCGCCGAAGAGCGCGGCCAGTCCGAAGCCATCGCCCGCAACCTGCTGGAAATGGCCGACCTCAAGACCCCGATCATCTGCACCGTGATCGGTGAAGGCGGCTCGGGCGGCGCGCTGGCCATCGGCGTGGGCGACCGCACGATCATGCTGCAGTACTCCACGTACTCGGTGATTTCGCCGGAAGGCTGCGCGTCCATCCTGTGGAAGAGCGCCGAGAAGGCACGCGACGCGGCCGAAGCCCTGGGCCTCACCGCACCGCGCCTGCTCGAGCTGGGCCTGGTCGACAAGGTCGTGCGCGAACCGCTGGGCGGCGCGCATCGCAACCCGCACTCGATGGCTGTGCGCCTGAAGGCCGTGCTGCTCAACCAGCTCGACGAGCTGGAAGCGCTGCCGGTCAAGGA
>NZ_JBFTRY010000035.1:0-24964 GCF_056399745.1 Dyella sp. 01N36 | reverse complement strand
GCTGGCCACCGACATCAAGGTTTATTTCTGTGATCCGTACAACCCATGGCAGCGTGGTTCGAACGAGAACACCAACGGTCTTCTGCGGCAATATTTTCCCAAAGGCATGGATCTGTCTGGCCTCACCCAAGCGCAACTCAACGCCGTGGCAAGGCGCTTGAACGGAAGGCCGAGAAAGACTCTAAACTTCGAAACACCGGCCGAACGATTTCATCAATTCGTTGCAACGACCGGCTGAAACCGCAACCCACAGCGGACAGTTTCCTCCATGAGCCAAGGTAACCCTCAGCCGGAGAGACGATGAAGATCACGTACCTCGATTTGCTCAATGCGGCTATCTTCGTTGTCGTGATGATCGGGATTTGCGCTGCCGGTTACGGTCTTTACGGTAAGCCGTTCGCACCCGTAACTGTCGGGCTGTCGGTGTTCGTGCTGGCAGTGTGGGGTTTCGTTGGGGCGCGTCTTAAGAAGCCGGCTGCCGATGCCAGAACCATCTGGGTGCAACCGGTTTCCGACGCGGTTGGTCGCGCGATCATAAACGTCGTCATGGCGGTCTGGCTGACGTTTGTTCTTGCCGTCTTTGTCGTGTTCGTAGTTGTTTCCAAATCCGTCAAAGTCGCGTGCATTGCGATCGTGCTGACCTTTGTTGTCGCCTACCTCGGTGGAAAGCATGGAAGGGCACTTCCGCATAAGTCGCTACTTCCCTACGGCGTCGCTGCGCTGGGTGCCTTACTTGTCTTCTTGATGGCCATCGTTGTGACACACTGAGCGACGTCTGCTTTCGACCCAGAGCAGACAGATTTCAGGGGGTAACCGTGTCTTTCGAGTTCCAGGTTGATTGCATACTTCAGGATGGTGTGGTCGTTGGCCGGAACGGCCGAGGCGATGTTCCGCTTGGAACTGTGTTCACCACCTTGGCCAAAAGCCGGTTTGAAGTGGACCGAATGAAGTCTGTCGATCTTGGACTGCTGTGCAGCGTCGAACTGCGATTAGAGGAAGTGCAGTGGTATCGACGCTCGATTGACCATATTCCGGGTGGCCATACGGCCGGCCTTAGACTGGGAGGAACTGGCATGGAGGCGTTGGCGGAAGCTCTCGCTTCGAAACAGGATAGGGAGTCGATTCTCCTTCGGGCATAAGGTCTGCTCTCGACCCACAGCGGACAGTTCTGATCGTTCGTGAGCGCCGCACAGCAGGCTGACCGGTCTGCAAAATGCGTTGGACAGTCGCATTCCATCGATCTTGCTAGCCCCCCCCTTAATCCAAGAAGATGGCGGGTGCATAGGGAGGCGCTTACGTCGAGGAGGAGCCACGCCGTGGCTTCACGCGATGTGGGGGCCTGCGGCGCTCCGTACGTGTTCCTTCTGGGGGAGAAACTTGAAAAGATTCATGATGTGTCTGGCGCTTCTCGCCGCCAGTACAGCGACATGTGCGTCCGGCGATATCGGTACGACACCGCTGCGAATTCCATTTCACCTAGATTCTCGATCCAATCTACCTACGGTAACGGCCAGCATCTCTGGCAAACCGGTGTCGCTACTGCTTGATCTTGGCGGCTATCACGCCATCGCGCTCAAGCCGGCTGTTGCGCAAGCGCTGTCGGTAGATTTCGGAGGTGGCAATAAGACACTGGGTGACTCTTCGGGCGCCGAGCGTACCTCGCGCGATTTCACTGCCTCAAAGCTGGTTGTGGGTGATCTCGCACTGGGGCACATGGAAGGCGGAGAACTGCGAGGTCACGACAATCTGCCCCAGGACGGTTACCTGGGTCTCGGTCTGCTTCAGGGCTACCTTGCCGTATTCGATTACCCCAAGGAGGAACTTCGTCTGTATCCGACGGGTTCGTCCGCAGCCATGCAGGCCGAATGCGGCCAATCGATCATTCCCGTCACGCTCGAAGGAGGCGTCGTGCTTTCATCGGTCGACACCGACAGAGGCACGTTCAAATTCGTGTGGGACACGGGATCAAGCTGGAACATGCTGCGCCCAACGGCATTGGGTGAGAAACCCGCCGACATGGTGCCCGGGCAGCGACCGCCATCCTTCTCCACATCGAAGCTCGTACTCGGTGGCAGGGATTTTGGCGCTGCCAGTTTTCCGTTGATCCAGTTCTCGGCCCCCGACGCTGACGGCTTTCTCGGCACGCCATTCTTCAAGTCGAAGGTGACCTGTCTTGACGTGACGCGTGGTGTGGCCGGGATCAGATAAGGAATCGGAGCGGATGTCTGCTTCCGACCCGAAGCGGACAGTTTTAGGGTGCTTGGAAACTGAGGGATCAGCTTATGTCCTGGTATGCCATCCGCACTGTCTACGACTGGGGCACTAAGACCGACGGTACGGCGGTCTTCGAAGAGAGGATCGTTGTCTTCGAGGCAGCATCTTGGGATGAGGCGCACGCGAAAGCGCGCACCGAAGCCGATGCCTATGCAAAAGCCTTGGGCTTTACAGCTCATCCTGACCAGGTGGGTTACGAGCAGGACGGGGATCGGCTGATCGATGGCTATGAAGTTTGGTCTGAGCTCTTTGAGGCGAAGACTTCGTTGGAAGACTTCTACGACAGTCGGTATTCACGATTTGACTACCATCCCGAGTGACGTCCGCTTCCGACCCAAAGCGGACCCTTTTGAAGGGAGGGGGAATGTACAGACGGTCGCTGTGCGCAGCACTTGGTATCGCTTTGTTAGCGGTGGCGCCGGCCTCGATGGCCCAAAGCCCATCTCTAATGCAGAAGTACGTCGGGGAAGATGCACTATCTGCCTCCCAAGCAGATCCTTGCTACAAGGAGAACATGGGAGCGATAGCTGTGACCCGGTCGCGGGATGCTGGCAACTCCAAGGAAGATCTGGTCAATGGACTTCGCGCTCACGGTGACACGGAAGCCAATCGGCCTGTGGAGTACTCCATAGTCAATGATGCCTATGGATTCCCTTCCGTGAAGCCTGAGACCTATTGGATATACAGGACGCTTATCTGCCACGCGAAGCTTCACGGAAAGCCAGTTCCGAAGAGCTTTTCGGATGTGGTCCAGGGGGCTCTCGCGTGCCAGGAGAAATATGGCGAGTCGGACCCGTTGTTTGACTGCGTCATTCTGGCGGTCTTCCAGGCAGGCAAGTAAGCGCGTCCGCTACCGACCCGTAGCGGACCTTCTGGTCGAAGGGGTAAATGGGGAGTCCCTATGGTTTCGCTCAACAACGGAGTCGGCATGAAGGCCGCACGGATACTGCTCTTTGGTGCTCTATTCGGCGTTATGGGGTCGGCAAATGCCGCTAGCCCGACGAGCGTCAATGATCAGGCGGTAGTGGTGCACTTCCGATATGGATCGACCGATCTCAAGCCGCTTTTTGCCTTGGAAGACAGACTTGAATCCGCCATCAAAAGTGCCGCCGTTGGAATTCTTGACGGCGACGAAGTGGCTGCCGATGGCCACGACGGCTACATCTACATGTACGGCCCGGATGCGGACAGGCTGTTTAAAGCAATCAAGCCAGTTCTCGCGTCTTCGCCCTTTATGAAGGGCGCTAGGATTGCCAAGCGCTATGGGCCTCCCGGAGAAGGGACGCGGCAGGTCGTGATTGATTTCGAGTGAACGGATGGCAATGTCCGCTAACGACCCGTAGCGGACGCTTTGAAGAATCAACGGGTGGCCAGGTATCTTGGCCAAGCTGGGATAGCCTGAGGGGGCTCAATGAATCGATGGAAGCGGCTGCTACTGTTGATGCTGGTAGGCACGGTCTTCTTCGCAAGGGGCGCTCATTCCGTTGACGCTCCCACACTCAAATGCGATGTGGGTCCGGTGACTAAGCAGTACGGGGGCACCGATTGGCTGGTCTATAGCTGCGAGGACAAAGGATCCTTGGTCATTGTTACGGCTCCAAGTAACCCTGCCATGCCCTTCTACTTCTTCTATCTGCACTCAGATAAGGGTTATGAGCTGCATGGCGAAGGAACTGGAGACAAGCGCTTGACCGATGCGGCGTTCAATGACCTGAAAAACCTGTCTGAAGACCAGATAGCCTCACTCGTGGTCGAGACCCAGAAGGCCTCGATCCACAATTAGTGGATCGACTTACAAAAGGTCCGCTTCCGACCCACAGCGGACCACAGTAGCTCGAGCATATGTATAGAACGCTGGGCCGCCCGAATTGTCTCGGCACCTACCGCTTCACTTTTGGAAGTTTGTTACTGTTGGAGGTGTCCCAATGAGGTACGCAAGCATCCTGTTGCTATCCGCGCTCCTTCTGGCCCAGAACCTATCGGCGCAAACGGCTTTGCCGGAAAGGACGCATGACGGACGCTTCGGAACGCAGTGTTACGCGTGGGGGCGCGATGCCAGTCGTGAATTGTGCAATGTGTCCTTCTATAAGCTGATCGCCACTCCTGAAAAATACGATGGCAGATTAGTCTCGGTGGTGGGCTTTATCGTCAAGACATTTGATCAGGTAGTGCTCTACCCTTCGAAAGAAAGATATGAGGCTGACGTCCCGGTCGAAGGAATCGAGCTCATTGGAACGAGCATGGATCCGGAGGACCAAAAGGTCATGGCCCATCTGAGCCAAGGGCTGGCGCCGGTGATGGTGCTCGCTGTTTTTGATGGCAAGTACGCAGGATCGGGAATTCCGAGGCTTGGCGCATTCAGAAACATCGTCGGTATTCGCTACGTCCCGAGAATTCCTGAGGGCCCCGCACAGTGACGCTTAGGGCTCGAAACAGCCCCTTAACTGATGACGATGGGGAAGTATGAATTCTGCCTGCCCGTGCTGCGGCCACTTCACAATGCCAGAAGACGGTTCGTTCCCCGGCTCGTTCGTGATCTGTCCTGTTTGCTTCTGGGAAGATGACGACGTACAGCTTGGGAACCCCGACTTCGCTGGCGGCGCGAATCGCCCGAGTTTGCATCAGGCCCGGTCTAACTACCGCGCGTTTGGGGCCAAGGACGAGCAGGCGCGGCTCCACGTTCGCTTGCCGAGAGGGGACGAATTGCCGCCTGGTGAGACCCCTGCTTAGAATGCATTAGGTCTGCTTCCGACCCAAAGCAGACGCGTGTTGGCACGAACAAGTTCTCGCGGCGAACTGTTGTGGATCTGCATCTGCCGCCATACCGAGTTCCCGGAGTTTAGGGGTGGTGCGAGGCGAACATCGACAGCTTCGGCATGCACTTCATGCGCCCCCTCTGCGGCTGCAGAAACCGCCTGCGCAGCGCCGGAGAGGATGACGAACGGATTCCTTCACCCTGAGCATTAACGTGCCGGACCGAGGGCACGCAGCCTCCATCGTTTTCGAGACCCCGGCAGGGTTCTCTGTGCGCCACGGCACCCGGCTCGTGTGCATGAACTTACGGCAGATGCAGTGCAGCAGGTTCGAACGGCTGAAGCTGCTCTCCCCGATGGCGGAGGTGTTTCGAGCGGAAGAAAGGCCCGCCGCGATGCTCGCCGTCATAGGGCTCACCGCCGCAGACATGCAACAGGCCGCAAGAATTTTCTGTCGTCCAAAAAGCCTGGAAGTAGATCTCTCCGTTGCACGGAACGTGTCATGCCGTTGCCGCTTGCGGAAAGTCTTCATGCACTTTTCACGAGGCGCGCAATCGTAAGATAGATCGATACAAATTGTGACGAGGTTCGTGTTTTTTTTGTCGATCGCCACTCACAAGTTTGCTCCTGTGGTGCCATTCTTCGGATGCGGCAGCCGCGAATCAGTTTGAAACAGTCCGGTTATTTTCAGGGGGGCTGCGCGTGAAGTGCTGCGCGAGTACACGGGTGTCGCATCAACGGAACGAAGCGAATCAGGCCGATTCCCCAGTCATGCCGTTTCGTTTGAGTCTTCGTCATCAAACAGGGGCTGTGCAGGGTTCTTAGTAGCCGAGCGCATCGACTCGATTCCTGACGTTTCAAGAAAACGTTCATGCCATGGCGTGAGCGAAGGAGGGTTTGTTTCCTTCGCACAGGCTTGATGCATGCGCGATAGGTTTCTGCGCCCAGCACTTTGTCCTGACCGCGTCCCTGATGCCAATGAGCCACAAGGGAGCCAGGCATGAACAAGATCTATCGCAAGGTGTGGAGCCGCGCGCTGAACCAGCTCGTGGTGGTTTCGGAGTTGGCCTCGTGCCAGCGCGGTGGCGGGCAAGGCAAGATGCCCCGGCGTTCGGGCGTGCTGGTCTTGCTGGCGGCAGCAGGCGCCATGGGCTGGGTCTTGCCGGCCCATGCGCAGTCGGTGGACTGCAACCCTTCGCCCTTCAACGCCTATAACGGCACCGCCTCCTGCATGGGCTTGGGCGCCACGGCCAGTGGGCTCGGCGCGACTGCGCTCGGTTCAATCTCCAATGCTTCGGTACTGGGTGCGGTCGCGGTCGGATACGCCGCGCAAAGCACGGGGCAGAATGGCGTGGCTCTCGGTTTTCAGGCCAATGCTGCCTTCATCAATTCCATTTATATCGGAGCGCGTACCGCGGCCGGGACAGGGGCGCTGGCCAATAGCGCCATCGCCGTTGGCACCGACGTCACGGCTTCCGGCAACTCTTCCATTGCCTTTGGAACCCAGGCGGTATCCACGGCCAGCAACGCGATGGCCATCGGTATCATCGCCAACGCCACGGGTGCCTCGGCGATTGCCCAAGGCGATGGCGCATCGTCTGCCTCGACCAGTAGCGTGGCCATCGGCACGCATGCCTCGGCCGATGTGAACTCCGCCAATAGCGTCGTCATCGGTAGCGTGTCCAAAGCGGTCGGTGCGTTGAACGCCGTTGCGCTAGGCACGTCTGCTCAAGTGAACAACGGGCAAGCCACCGCCCTGGGCGGCTTTACCAATGCCACCGGCGAGGGAGCGACGGCGGTGGGTCTGTCGACGCAAAGCCTTTTTGCCCATGCGACGGCAGTGGGCTGGCAAGCCTACGCAACAGCCCTTAACGCGATCTATCTAGGTGCCCGCACCACCGGGACCGGTGCATCGGCAGAGTCGGCCATCGCCATCGGCACGGACGTGAACTCCTCGGGCACCTATTCCATCGGCATGGGCCTGCAGGCCAATGCGAGCCAGACCGGTGCAATCGCCCTCGGCATGACGACTAAATCCTCCGGCGTCGCTTCCATCGCAATCGGAGGCGACACCACCGCAGGCGCCACGGCGTCTGGCACCAATGCGATTTCGATCGGCGCAGAGTCGAGCGCCATCAACAGCAATGCTGCCGCCGTGGGCTTCGACACGCATGCCACGATGGGCAACTCGTCTGCGTTCGGTGTGAATACGAGTGCCGCGGGCACCGGTGCGATCGCTTTGGGCAGTAACTCCACGGCGTCAGGCGTCAACTCGGTCGTGCTGGGTAGCAGCGTCACAGCCAATGCCCTCAATGCCGTGGCGGTCGGCACGCAGGCCAATGCAGGCGCGAGCGGCGCCACCGCCGTCGGTGCGCTGTCGCAGGCGCTGGCCAGTTCCACCGTTGCCGTGGGTAACAGCAACACCGTGGCCGCGGGCGCAGGCACCGGCTCGGTGGCGATGGGCCACAGCTCGCAGGTCAATGGCGGCACGGGCGCCGTGGCGATCGGCGAGGGGCAGGTCGTCAACGGCAATGGCGCGGTCGCCATCGGCGATCCGAACTCCGCCAACGGCAACGGCGCGGTCGCAACCGGTGCCAATGACATTGCCAACGGCGACGGCGCGGTGGCGATCGGCAACACCAATAATGCGCAGGGCGTGGGCTCGGTGGCGGTGGGCAACGGCAGTAGCGCCCTGGCCGCCGGCGCGGTGGCCTTCGGCAATGCAGCTACCGCCAACAACGCCAATGATGTTGCGCTGGGCTCGGGCTCCGTCACGGCTGCTGCCGTGCAAACCGCGAACACCACCATCAACGGCACCACGTACAACTTTGCCGGCACCACGCCGACCAGCACGGTGAGCGTGGGTGCCTTGAACACCGAGCGCACCATCACCAACGTCGCCGCGGGCCGCATCAGCGGTTCCAGCACGGACGCCATCAATGGCTCGCAGTTGTTCGCCACCAACCAGGCCGTAACGGCAGTGGGCAGCACGGTGACGAATCTGGGCAACACCATTGCCAYGAGCATCGGTGGGGGCACGACCTACAATCCCACTACCGGCGCCGTGACGACCAACGTCAGCTACGGCGGCACAACGTACACCTCGCTGCAGCAGGTATTCGACCAGATCGGTGGCGCGGTGGATGGTGGTGGCGGTATCAAGTATTTCCACGCCAACTCCATCCTGGTCGATTCGCAAGCCATTGGCGCGAACAGCGTCGCGATCGGGCCGGTGTCTACCGCCAGTACCGCCAACGCGGTGTCGATCGGCAATGGCGCCACGGCCGGGACCAACCCGGGTGACGTGGCGCTGGGTTCCGGCGCAGCCACGGGCGCGGTGGTGCAGACGGGCAGCGGCACAATCGCCGGCACCACCTACACCTATGCCGGCGCGACGCCGCTGAGCACGATCAGCGTGGGCACGGTGGGCAATGAGCGCACGATCACCAACGTGGCGGCGGGACAGGTGAATGGGTCGAGCACGGATGCGATCAACGGTTCGCAGTTGTTCGCCACCAACCAGGCCGTGGACAACCTGAGCAATGTGGTCGCTGCCAGCAGCACGCACTACTACAGCGTCAACGACAACGGCGTGCAGGGCGGCAACTTCGCCAACAACGGCGCCACCGGTATCAACGCACTGGCTGCGGGTGTGGGCGCTACGGCGGCGGCGGACAACAGCACGTCGCTGGGTCAGAACACGGCTGTTTCGGTGCTCGGTGGCGTGGCGCTGGGCTCCGGCGCAGTGTCTGATCGCCCGATCGCACCGACCTCCGGCTCCATCACTGTGGGCACCAACACCATTCCCTACAACACAACCGACCGCAACTTGCTCGGCGCGGTCTCGGTTGGCAACGCCACCGATTTCCGTCAGATCACCAATGTAGCGGATGGCACGCTCGATCAGGATGCGGTGACCTTGCGCCAGCTCAAGGGCGCGATGAGTTCGTTCTCGGTCACGCCGATCAAGTACTTCCACGCCAACTCCAGCGCGTCCGATTCATTGGCCGTAGGTGCGGAGTCGGTCGCCATCGGTCCGCAGACGACGGTGAACGGTGACAACGGCATCGGCATGGGCAATGGCGCGATCGTGCAGCAGACTGCGCCGGGTGGCACGGCCATCGGCCAGAACGCCACCGTGAATCTTGCTGATGGCGTCGCGCTTGGAACCAACGCCACATCCAGTGGCATCCAGGCGCTGGCCTTGGGCGCGGGCTCGCAGGCGGCCTTTGCCGGCAGCGTGGCTTTGGGTTCTGGATCGCAGACCGATGCGGCCGTGGGCACCGCCAGCAGCACCCTCGGCGGTGTCACCTACAACTTCGCCGGAACCACGCCGGGGTCGACTGTGAGCGTAGGCAGCGCGGGTGCGGAGCGCACGCTCACCAACGTGGCTGCAGGTCGTATCAGTGGTGCCAGCACGGATGCGATCAACGGCTCGCAGCTATATGCCACCAACCAGTCGTTGAACTCGCTGTACACGCAGTTCAACAACCTCGCCAACGTCGTCAACAATCTGCCGCCGGCGGGTGGTGGCGGTAACGGCGGCGGTACCAACACGGTGAACAACACCTACCAGACGAGCACTAACAACACGACGGTGGCGTCGGCGACGGGCAACAACTCAACTGCGGCCGGTGCCGGCGCCACTGCGTCGGGCAACAACAGCACGGCCGTCGGCAGCGGTTCCAGTGCCGCGGGTGACAATAGCGTCGCCATCGGTGCGGGTTCGGTGGCGTCCACCAGCAACTCCGTGTCCGTGGGTTCGGCGGGCAATGAACGCACCGTCACCAATGTCGCCAACGGCGTGAACGCCACCGATGCGGTGAACGTGGGCCAGCTCGGCGAGGCCATCAACCAGGCCGAGAACTGGTCGAAAGACTACGTGGATCAGCGCTTCCAAACCGTCGACCGCCAGCTCAATCAAATCGGTAACCGCGCCAACGCGGGCATCGCCTCGGCGATGGCACTGGCGAGCCTGCCACAGGCCTATCAGCCGAATCAGAACTCGGCGGCTGTCTCGCTAGGCGCGTTCCATGGTGAAACCGGTATTGCGGTTGGCATGTCCACCATCACCGAGAGTGGCCGCTACGTCTTCAAGCTCAACGCCACCACCAACTCGCGCGGCGACGCCGGCGCGGGCGTGGGCGCGGGCGTGGTCTGGTAACAGGTGCCGCCCGGTGCCATGCGCCGGGGCGCCTCCCGAAAGCATCGAGGAGTCATCGATATGCGTAAATCATGGAAACAGATCAGCCTGGCGATCACCGCCGCACTTGCACTGGCCGCCTGCGGCAACGTCAGCCACGACGTAGCCAAGGACGGTCATTCGGCCGGCGAACTGGTGTGGCCGACACCCGACAAGGTCACACCCATGCACAAGGGCGGTACCTTCCCGAATCTCGCCAATCTGCGGCAGATGCGCGCCGGTCTCAACAAACAACAGGTCTCCGACCTGATCGGCTATCCGCACTTCAGCGAAGGTGTGTGGGGCGTACGCGAGTGGAACTACGTGTTCAACTTCCGCAAGACCGATAGCGACGAAGTGACGGTATGCCAGTACAAGGTGCTCTTCGATGATGACCACATGGCGCAAAGCTTCTACTGGAAACCCGAATCGTGCGAGGCCTTGCTTGAGCAGCCATCCCCAGCTATCACCACATCTCCTGCGCCGTCGGTGGAGAAGCGTGTGCTGTCGGCGGACGCCATGTTCGCCTTCGATAAGGGGAGTGTCGCCGATATTCTTTCTTCGGGCCGCAGCGAGCTGGACTATCTAGCCGACCGTCTGCGTGGCAGCGACGCGAGAATACATATAGCCGGCTATACCGACAGGCTGGGCACTGCCACCCATAACCGATCCCTGTCGCAGCATCGCGCAGATGCCGTCCGAGACTACCTGGCAGCCAGGGGTATCCCCGCCAACCGCATGACCTCGGAGGGACTAGGTGAAGCGGACCCTGTGAAGGAATGCCCCAATGGCCCGCAGACCCAACTGATCGCTTGCTTGGCGCCGAACCGGCGTGTGGAGGTCACGGTCAGGGAGTGAGTGACTCACTCGATCGTCCCGTTTGCTCCCCAGTCCCGGCAGACTCCTCCCTGAAGTCTGCCGGGACGCCGTTCTTCGGGATGACCATCGGCTCGGGGGAGCAGGGATCGCTATGGCAAAAGAAGACGAGTTGGGCACGGGCTATATACAACTGGCCCGTGACCTTTCACCCATCGAGGCGCAAGTCTTGCTGGGACGTCTGCATGCCGATGGCTTTGAGGCGCATTTCTGACTTCGAGTCCCCCTGACTCTATCGTCGAAGCGGGTGGCTTTGCCCACCCGGTGCACTCGGCGTCGTGGAAGAGGCCTTCCTGTTTCCCATGGCCGCCGCCAAGTCCGATGAGTTGGCACTGCTGACCGTCTACGGACAGGAGGAGCAACAGGGGCGGGCAACAGGGGTCTATGCGCCGCTCCGCCGCACCTACAAGACGATCTCGCAGTTCAACCAATTCACGAAGACGCTGAGCATCAACGGACCGGCTCCGTTCAATGCCAAGGCGGTGATGGGCAGACTGCCCGAAGGTACGCACCCGACCGACTATCGGTGGACGGGCTAAGACGTCCTGATGTGATAGGTTTATTTGCGACCCGAAACGGACGTTCCTCTTAAGGGAAACAGGAGTTCTGGCCAATGCTTGAATTAAAGGGGAAGGCGACATGGCGACTCTCGAACGCGCCATAGCAATAGCGGCTGCGGCACACGCAGGCCAGGTCGATAAAGGCGGAGAGCCTTACATTCTCCACCCGATTCGCGTGATGCTTCGAATGCAGTCGGCGCCTGAAAGGATCGTCGCAGTGCTTCACGATGTTGTCGAGGACTCCGACGTGACACTGGAGCTTCTCGGGGCCGAGGGGTTTTCACAAGAAGTCCTCTCCGCTGTCGATGCGCTGACGAAGCGTAAAGGCGAATCCCGGTCGGATGCAGCGCGCAGAGCAAAGAAAGATCGTATTGCGCTCGCCGTCAAGCTGGCCGATAACGCCGAGAACATGGATCTTTCGCGGATAGCGGCGCCGACAGAGCGGGATTATGTGAGGCTGGAGGAATACAAAGTCGTCCGGGCAATTTTGCTTGGAGCAGCGGAGTAGGCCAGCGCTGGGAGCGCCCCATCTCGATCCACCTGGGCTGGACACCTCATCAATCACGGTGCCGTAAAGCGGGCATGAGTGAGTACAGGCATTGCGCGGTCAGCAACCCCATTAGGATTGGGAAAAGCAGAACGGCTCCTGGTCAGGTGGCGACGCTAATGTCGAGTCACCCTTGGATGCCTGGATGAGAGGCGACTTTGATCCAGTGAATGACGAGATCACCGAGCAACGGGCGAACGCATATTCGAATCAGTGGCGCGCAAGTGGCTCCTGGCCGGGTCGCGAGTAGAGAGTTGGCAATCTATCGGGTGCAGCTTCGATCTGATTAAACTGGAAGTGTCGTCCAGAACAAGGACTGAGCCCATGAATACTGTCAAGAGAAGTCTGCTGTGCGCGGCTCTTATCACGATGGCATGCGTCCGATGGATTCCGGCACATGCGTTTGAAGCAACAAAGATTCCCATACCTCAGATTTTTCGCGATGCAAAACCCATGCTTGGTCAGGAACTCAAGGTAACAGGGCTGCTACGCTGGGCAGGCGAGAACAGAAATCTGTTTCCAGCGGGCACCGATCCCAACAATCCGCCCGAACCGCTTTGCCTTCCGATTCTTATCAAGCGCTCAGATACGGCCCTGATTCGTCGGGCACAGGAGCTCGACGCAGCTACGGTCGTCATTGAAGGCCGAATCGTGGATCCAGCTCCACCGGGCGAAGTTACCTTGGGGTCTTGCAAGCCAATCGGCATCGAAGTTCGGACGATCGATCCGGTTGGCCGTTGAGGTTTGATGCAGATTGGCTAATGTCCGCTTCCGACCCACAGGGACATCGGCTCATAGGGGCTTTCGATGCTGAGACTTGGATCTGACTGGCTGGCTTTCGTCGCAACGGCGTTGCTCTCCATCGCGCCCGTCGGCGTCGCGTGGAGCAATCAGGTTACGGAGAAGAGCCTGGAAAGAGCGGGTGGGGACGTCCGATCTGGTGGCCATTGCCACGGTCCTCAGGGTCGATAAGAACGGCTGCAGGAAGGACTTCTCGTGCGCCCATCTAAGAGTGACAAAGTCTCTGAAAGGTCCGAAGGTCGATCAGATCGTGCTCCTCGTTGATGGCCCAGTTGCCGAATTTGACCCGGCTTGTGGCGTCACCGGATCGACCTACCTGTTGTTTCTGCAGTCCGTTGGTACTGGCACCTATAGCTCGACAAACGGCCCATTCGGCGCCGTCCTTGTGCAATGAAGGCGTACGGAGACGAGCGGAGGCTCGGACGGCCAAAAGGAATGCAAGCCAAAGAGTCCGCTTGCGACTCGATGCGGACCTGATTGTTTAGACGGGGCTGTCGCCACGCAAGCCCTCCCAACGGGAATGTGAGGTGCGAATGAGCTTGCTATTGGTGGCTCTGGGCTGGACTTATGTTCTCGTTGTGCCTGTCTACTTGTACGCGTTCTCGAGGTTCTACCGAATCGTCAAGGCGGAGAAGCCTGAATGGGTGCGGCGCCGAGGGTCGCTCTCCTTCTTGTATGAAGGGCTGCCGCGCCAAGGCGATCCAAACGTGGCCGTGGCGGTGATCAGAACGGCCTTTAGCTCGCGCGTAAGTCAATTGCAGGCACCAGAAGCAGCTTTCTACGCGCGGTTGGTGCGCACCTTGTTACTCGTCGGCCTGGTGCTGTTCGTGTTCACCCTGTATCTGGTTTTGCGGTTTAAGCCTTGACCGCTCGCCTGGGCCCGTATCGAGATTACGTCCGCTTCCGATCCTGAGCGGACAGCAGGACTCTGTGACTGAAAGAGGCCTGCCGGAAGTGTCGAGGTCGGCTTCGCACATACTCCGCCGCCAGCGTCCCGGGCCACATGCCCGACCTGAGAACCCATGTGGCCGGCGGTCGACGCACTGGCGCAAAGGTCCGCTTGGATTCAAGCAAGCCGCCAGCGCTTGGCCTCGATTCGGCCATAAATGCATGCGAGACTGCCGCCGTATCTAGGGGGAAATCTATGGATCGGATATCAAACTCTGGCCGTGCCTTGGGCGTGGCCAGATGGATGTTGTGCCTGGCACTAACCTCACTGGCCGGCTGTGGCCGCCACGAAGGCGACAAGCCTGCGTTGCAGGGCCATCCAGTCCCGGCCGCTTCGGTCGCACAGACGGCCAAAGGCAGTGTCTTTACCCTGCTCAGCGAAGGCTCGCGCGCGCAGGACTCGCGCACCGAACTCGTACTGACGTTCAGCACGCCGCTGGCATCCGCTCAGTCGTTCGATAGCCTGCTTTCCCTCAGCGGACCCAACGGCGAAACGATCAGTGGCAGCTGGAGCCTGGGGAGCGATGGCAAAACCCTGGTCTTTCCGTTTGTCCAGGCCAACCAGCACTATGCCGTGCAGGTGCGAGCGGGCCTGATGGCGGCAGATGGCCGGTCACTGGGCGCCGACCTGAAGCGCGACGTGTATTCCGGCAGCGTACCGGCCGCGGTGGGCTTCGCCTCAGTGGGCAGCGTGTTGCCGGCGCGAGGCTCGCGCGGACTGCCGCTGGTGTCGGTGAATGTGCACGATGCGGATATCGAGTTCTTCCGTGTTCACGACGATGCCATCTCCGATGTGTTCTGTGCCTTCCCCGCCAACAAGCATCGTGGCGAGTACGAACTGCAGCATCAGATCAGTCCCTGGGACAGCTGCAATAACGGCAAGCGCAAGCGTCGCCCCATCACGGACATGGGTGATTCGGTTTACGCCAACCACTACACCTTGGGTGGCGACCCCAATGCCCGTACGATCACCTATATCCCCGTGCAAAAGGTCGCTGAGCTGTCGCAGCCGGGCGTCTATATGGCGATGCTCAAGCAGGGCGGTACCTACACGGGCACCTACGACACGGCCGTGTTCTTCGTCAGCGATCTGGGCCTGCACCTTCGCGTTTACCGCGACAACGTGTTGCTGCACGTGGCGTCGTTGCACGACGGTTCGCCGGTGAGTGGCGTCGCGGTGGAAGTGGATGACGCCGATGGCAACGCCAGGCTCAAGGCCACGACGGACGACGATGGCAACGCCCTGATCGCCTACAAGGTCCAATCCACCGACGTGCTGATCGCCCGCAAGGGCAAAGACGTCTCGGTGCTGCCGTTCAACCGCCCCGCGCTGGACATTTCCAATTTCGATGTCACCGGCAGGAAGCAGGCGCCGTTCGAAGTCTTCGCATGGTCCGGGCGCGACCTGTACCGACCCGGCGAGACCTTGCGCGCTTCCGCGTTGTTGCGCGACTACGACGGCCGGCCCATGAAGCCGCAGACGCTATTCGTCCGCCTCAAGCAGCCCGATGGACGCAGCCTGGTCGACACCCGGCTGGAGCCCAAAGACCTCAACTACTTTGAGCTGAGCCAGGCCATTCCCGCGGATGCGCCTACCGGCTTGTGGCAGCTCGAGTTCCGTCTGGATCCGGCCAGCAAGGAGGCCGTGCAGGCCTTTCCTTTCCACGTCGAGGAGTTCCTTCCCGAGCGGCTGAAAGTGGATCTTTCCAGCCCGCAGGCACGGCTGGCGCCGTCGGAGCCGCTGAAGCTGGTGGTGTCCTCCAGCTACCTCTATGGCGCACCGGCCGACGGCAATCGCGTCACGGCCAAGCTCCTGATGAAACCCGAAGTGCATCCGCTGCCGTCCCTGCCGGACGTCTTCTTCGGCAATCCTCTGGTGGATCTGCCTGCCGCTGCCGCGGACGTGCTGGACGCCAAGCTCGACGCGCAAGGCCATCTGGAGCAGGACATCGCTCTGCCCGGCGAGGTGAAACCGGTGGCGCCACTGACCGCGACGCTTTCGGGCAGCGTGTACGAAAGCGGCGGCCGTGCGGTCACGCGCCTGCTCGATCGCGTGTATTGGCCGGCGCCCGCGCTGACGGGCGTGCGACCGCTGTTCGATCCCAAGCAGGGTGCGCCCAGCGAAGGGCAAGCCTCGTTCGAAGTGATGCGTGCCGACATGGACGGAAAGCTGGTGGCGGGCAAGCATCTGAAAGTGCGCCTGCAGCAGGAGATTCGGGACTTCTACTGGTTGTACGAACACGGCGACGAATGGAAGTCCAACGCCAACGTGCAGCTATCGCTGGTCGAAGAGAAGGATGTCGACGTCGCGCCCGGCCAGCGGGTGAAGGTGAATTTCCCCGTGCTCTGGGGCGGCTACCGCCTGGAAGTGTACGACCCCGAAACGCAGCTCACGTCCGTGTTCCCGTTCTTCGCCGGCTACAGTTGGGACGACCAGAACACCGGCAAGGAAGCGCGCCCGGACAAGGTAAAGGTGGCGCTGGACAAGGCGCGATACCGCGCCGGCGACACCATGAAAGTCACCGTGACGCCGCCGCATGATGGACAAGGCGTGCTGCTGGTGGAGTCGGATCACTTGCTCTACATCCGCAACATCAAGGCCACCGCCGGTGCGACGTTCGACATTCCCGTGACCAAGGAGTGGGAACGCCACGATGTCTATGTGGTCGCGCTGGTGTTTCGTGGTGGCGACGCGTCGGAAAAGACCACGCCCGCCCGCGCCATGGGTGTGGAGCACGTGGCCATGGAGCGCAATGACCGGCGCATTCCCCTGAAGCTCAGCGCGCCAGCGCTGATGCGCCCCGGGCACCCGCTCGATGTGACCGTGCGGGCTGAGGGGCTGTCCGGCAAGAAGGCCTATGTCACTGTGTCGGCCGTCGACCAGGGTGTGCTCAACATCACCAGCTACCCGGTGCCTGACGCGTGGGCCTGGATGTTCGCGAAACGCGCGCTGAGCGTGGATGCGTATGACCTCTACAGTCGCGTCATCGAGGCGATGGAAGGTGCGGAGGCACGCTTGCGCTACGGCGGCGACATGAGCGGCAAGGGTCTGCCGCACGGTGCGCGCCTCAATCCAAAGGTGCAGATCGTTGACCTGTTCGCGGCGCCGGTGCAGTTCGATGCGCAGGGCAAGGCGACCGTGCAGTTGCTGGTGCCGGACTTCAACGGCAGCCTGCGGCTTTCCGCGCTGGCCTATGCCGACGATGGTTTTGGCAATGCCGATGGCGCCGTCACCGTGCGGGCCCCGTTGGTGGTCGAGCCGAGCACGCCGCGCGTGATGGCGGGTGGCGACAAGGCGCAGATCAGCATCGACCTGAAGAACCTTTCGGGCAAGGACGGCGTCGCCAAGGTGAGCGTGAAGGGGGATGGCCTTATCAAGGTGGCCGACGCCGCGCGCAGCGTGCCACTGAAGGACGGCGCCGGTACCACGCTGGTCATGCCTGTCACCGCGGACCAGGGTGTGGCCGTGGCGAAGATCGATATTCACGCGGAACTCAACGACTACCAGGTGGATCGCCACTTCGAGTTCGCCGTACGCAACGCGTGGCCTGACGTGGTGAGCACGGTGCCGATGGCCATCGAAGAGGGCAAGCCGGTGCGCCTGGATGGCAGCGCCATAAACGGGCTCGTGTCGTCCACCGTGCGCAACCGCCTCACCCTGAGCCTGTTG
The DNA here is from genome assembly GCF_056399745.1 of Dyella sp. 01N36. NCBI lineage: Bacteria > Pseudomonadati > Pseudomonadota > Gammaproteobacteria > Lysobacterales > Rhodanobacteraceae > Dyella > Dyella sp. 01N36. The sequence goes on along the minus strand of NZ_JBFTRY010000035.1, from coordinate 7,353 downwards.
CCGCCCTTGCCCTATAGCGCCGCGTTGTCCGAGCTGTTGCGTTACCCCTATGGTTGCATCGAGCAGACCACCAGCAAAGGCTACGCGGCGCTTTATCTGGACGAAAAGACGGCGCGCACGCTGGGCACATCGGGGCTTGGCGAGGCAGGGCGCAAGGCGGCCGTGGAGAGCGCATTGGCGCGCATCGCCTCGTTCCAGGCCAGCAACGGGCATTTCAGTTTCTGGGGTGGCACCAGTCCCATCGAAACATTCATGACACCCTACGTGGTCGACTTCATGCTCGATTCGCGCGAGGCGGGTTTCGCCGTGCCGCAGGAGGTATTGCAGAAATCGCTGCAGCGATTGAACGACGATCTGCTTGCCGGCGGTCATCCCTATTACTCCTACGAGCATCACGATCACCTGCGCATCGCCGACGAGGCGTACTCCGGCTACGTGCTCGCCCGCGTCAACCGGGCGCCGCTGGGAACGCTGCGCGCCATCTTCGACAACGAGCGGCAGAAACTCGTCGGTCCGCTGCCGCTCGTCCACTTTGGTGTGGCCTTCAAGCTCATGGGCGACAACGAGCGTGCGCAGAAAGCCATCCAGGAGGCATTTGCGTGGAACAAGGAGCGCCCGTGGTATGTCGGTGACTACGGTTCGGACCTGCGCGACCTGGGCGTGATGGTGGCCTTGACCCATGCCTATGGCCTGAACAAGCCCGAGTACGACGCCGCCTTGATCGATTGGGCGCGCAACGCGACCACCAAGGTAAAGGCCGGCAACGAGAAAGTGCCGTACTACCACTGGTCGTGGTCCTACCTCAGCACGCAGGAACAGGTAGCGATTGCGCGCGTGGCACACGCATTCGATGCGGGTGGCAGGGGAGCGCTCGCCGCCTCGGTGCGCATAGGCGCCAAGACGGAAACCGTTCCTGATGGACAGACGATCTGGGTGCGCGATCTGACCCCCGCTGACATGGAAAGCGGTGTCACCGTGCAACCAGCCGACAAGGGCACCGTGTTCGCGACGCTCGACGTGGCCGGCATTCCGCTGAAGGCGCCCGCCGCCGATGACAGCCAGGTCGACGTGCGTCGACGTTACTTCACCACCGACGGCAAACCCTGGGCAGGCGGCAAGCTGCGCGAGGGCGACACGCTCATCGCCGAAGTCAGCATGGAAGCGCGCGTCGACATGCCTGACGCACTGCTCACCGATCTGCAGCCCGGCGGCCTGGAAGTGGAAAACCTCAACCTTGGCGGCGCGAAACAGTGGGAGGACATCGTGGTCGACGGCATCCGCCTGACCGAACACGAAGGCGCAGCCAATGTGGTGCACGAGGAATACCGCGACGACCGCTATGCCGCGGCGCTGTCGCTGCGGCGCGGCGCCACGGCACGCGTGTTCTATGTGGTGCGCGCCGTGACTCCGGGCACGTACACCGTGCCGCCTCCGCTGGTGGAAGACATGTATCGCCCTGCGATTCGCGGCTACGGCGTATCTGCCGTCGGGCAACTCACCGTCGAAGAACCCTGAGCGCATCCGGGCCGCGCGCATCGCGCGGCCCGGCCAGCGGACTGACCGATGCACGCTCCCGTTCCCACCCGTCACCACCCGGTACGCGGACCATGGCGTCGCCTGCTGCGGGCGTTGGTGGTGGCATGTGTCGGCATCCTGCTGGCGGCCTTGCTGCTGGATCGCCTGTTTCCGCTGCGATTACCGGGACCCGATACGGGCAGCACCGTTGTGCTGGCGAAAGACGGCACGCCCCTGCGTGCCTTCGCCGATGGCGATGGCGTATGGCGCTATCCCACCACCGCCGCGCAGGTGTCGCCGCTGTATCTCAAGGCGCTGCTCACTTACGAAGACCAGGCCTTCTATCGTCACCCCGGCGTGAATCCACTCGCGCTGGCGCGTGCCGCCTGGGGCGTGCTGCGCCATGGACATGCCGTGTCCGGCGGCTCCACGCTCACCATGCAGGTGGCGCGCATCGTCATGCCGATGCCGCACACGGTCAGCGGCAAGCTGGTGCAGATCGTGCGCGCGTTTCAGCTGGAGGCTCACCTGAGCAAAGCGCAGATTCTGGACGTCTATCTCAATCACGCCCCCTTCGGTGGACCGATCGAAGGCGTCGAGGCGGCCTCCTGGGCCTACCTGGGCAAGCCGGCACGACAGATGTCGCACGCCGAAGCCGCGTTGCTCGCCGTATTGCCGCAATCGCCCAGCAGCTATCGCCCCGACCGTCATCCGGACGTAGCGCGACGCGCGCGGGACAAGGTGCTCAAGCGCATGCAGGAGCAGGGCCTGTGGCATGCCGCCGAGGTTGCCGATGCCAGGCTCGAACCCGTCACTGCGCGCTCCCTGCGCTCGCCTCTGGATGCGGCGTTGTTGGCCGAACGGCTTCATCGCCAGCAGCCGGCCGAGCGCCGTATCGTCACCACCATCGATGCGAACCTGCAGCGGGCCGTCGAAGATCGCGTCAGCGAATATCTGTCGCGCCTGCCGTCGCGCACATCGGCCGCCGTGCTGGTGGTGGACAACGCCACGCTGGAAACGCGGGTCTATGTGGGCACAGCCGAATTTGGCGATCCGCGTCGGCTTGGCCACGTAGACATGGTGCATGCATCACGTTCGCCGGGTTCCACGCTCAAGCCATTCCTCTACGGGCTGGCGCTGGATGACGGACTGATCACCTCACAGAGTCTGCTGGTCGATGCGCCTCAGGATTTTGGCGGCTATCGACCGGCCAACTTCGACGAGGCGTTCCGTGGACCGGTCAGCGTGGCACAGGCGCTGCAGCTGTCGCTCAACGTGCCGGCTGTCGATGTACTCGACCGCGTCGGCGCCAATCGTTTCGTGGCACGGCTGGCCAACGGCGGCATCGACCTGCGCTTTCCTGCAGGCGGTTCGCCCAATCTTGCCGTCATCCTGGGTGGTGCTTCCACCCGACTGGAGGATCTTGTAGGTGCCTATACCGCCTTTGCGAACGGTGGCGTGGCGGGAACACCGCGTTACACGACGTCGCAATCCGCGCAGCCGCGACGGCTGCTCAGTCCGGGAGCCGCATGGATCATCCGCGATATTCTCTCGACCAATGCTGCCGATGTCGCTGGCGCACCGCTCGACGGCACGTTGCGCTCGCAGGACGCCATCGCCTGGAAAACCGGCACCAGTTATGGCTACCGCGATGCGTGGGCAATCGGCGTCACGGATGACTGGACCTTCGGCGTGTGGATCGGCCGTCCCGATGGCACGCCATCGCCCGGCCAATACGGTGCCGTGACCGCGTTGCCGCTGATGTTCAGCGTGGCGACCATGCTTGCGCCCAGTCACGCCAACCCACGCACGGCGCGTCCAGCATCCGTGGGTGCCGTAGACATCTGCTGGCCGCTGGGTGGCTCCGCGAACAACACGCCCGCGGCGCTGTGCCGCGATCGTCGCACGGGGTGGACGATCGACGGCGCACTACCGCCCACCTTTCCCGAGCGCGACGTTTCCGCCTGGATGGGCGGCTTGCTGGCCGTGCGCGTGGACGCGCATCAACGCCGTCTCAGCGCCACCTGCCATGGCGCCGGCGAACACACCGTGACACTGGCGCGTTGGCCAGCGCTCGCCACGCCCTGGCTGGCGCCGGCGGATGCTGCCGCGTCGGCGCTGCCACCGCTCGCGCCAGGCTGCGATCCGGATTCGCTGGAGGTGGCCAACCCCATCCGCATCGCCGGCATCAGCGACGGCGCCATCCTTCGCGCGGCGCCCAACAGCGATGCACCACTTTCGGTGACGTTGCGGGCGTTGGGTACGTTGGAGCGCGTGCAATGGCTGCTCGACGGCCGCCTGCAAGGCGACAGTTCGGGCCCGGCGCCCATGCGGCTGGCGCTCGCCCAACCGGGCACGCACCAGATCACCGCCCTCTCGGCCCACGGCGCTTTCGCACGCCTCACGCTCTCTGTGTTGCCGCCCGCGTCCCCGGCCGGCGCATCCCTGAGGCACAGCAGCCTGACGGCGCAGTAGGCTCCGCACAAGCCGACCTGACAGTGTCTGTATTCGAATCGAGGCGAACATGGCCGGCGCCGCAAGATCGGCAAGATTCAGAGGGCAGCGCGCATGCCAGGATGCGCCGCCAACTCGGTGACGACTTGCCGTATAGACTGCTGAAGCACCAGAAAACGATGAACGCGTGACTTGTTCAAAGAAGGGTTCGGGGGAATCCATGACTGCAGGTAGATACAGCGTCGCCGGCATGATGAAAGCCGCTTGCTTCGTCGCGATGGCCATTGCCATCCCGTCGGTGGCTGCTGCGAATGGCGCGGACGGGGTCGCAATCACTTTGGCGCGATCGGCCTGTTACGGCTCGTGCCCGGCGTACAACGTGACGATCCATGGTGATGGACTCGTGCAGTTCACCACCGGCGCGTCCCCTATCGACGGGGTGGATGCACTGCATCGGCAGTTCGCCCGTTCCAGCAGCGTATTGCTTCCGGGAACGCATGAAGACAAGGTCCGCCCCGAAGTGGTGGAGGCGTTGTTAAAGCAATTTGAAGCGGCCAATTTCTGGCACCTCAAGAACGCCTATCGATACCCCGTGACGGACGGGCCGACTCACATCGTGACCTTGGTAGTGGGCGATCGGAAAAAGACCGTCGTCGACTATATGGGCACGAAAGCCGGGATGCCTCAGGCGGTGGAAGACCTGGAAGCTTCGATCGATCGCATCGCTGGCACGGACCGCTGGGTCACGGGCAGTCCCGGCCTTATCCCCTGGCTCGAGCAGGCCGGGTTCGATTTTCACTCCAACTATGCCGCGGCGCTGGCTGTGGAAGGTGAGATGGATGACGCGGATGAGGCCACGGTCGTCGCGTTCATCGATCGCGGCGCCCCCTTGCAGCAGTCGGTACTACCGCAGGGAAATATGCCAGGCGAACCCGAGGTCGCGGGCATCACGTTGATGGAAAGCTCGATCAGACGGGGGCATGCGAACCTGTTCAAGCGCCTGGCAAATGAGGGTTGGCTTGACAGGCTTGGCAAGGACAAGGCCGCTGTGGTCTTTGCAAGCACTGCGGCGGGATGCTCTCCGGCCATGGTTGATGCGGCAGCGGATGCTGGCGTCGATATCGATTTCTCCCTGCCAGACGAGAGCCTCGACGGTTCCAGGGAGAAGACGGCGCTAGCAGCGCTAGGGAATGCCTACACCTGCCGCCAGATCGAAAATGCGCGCTCCCTGACCGCCGCGCGCCTCCTTGCGCGAGGGGCGAATCCCAACCACCGGGACAGCCTGGGAAGAACGCCTATTTATGGCGTGGAGGACCTCGAGCTCCTGAACGTTTTGCTGCTCCACGGTGCCGATGCCTCCGCTAAATCGAACAATGGGAAAAGCATGGTGTTCGGAAGCTGGAGCGACGCCATCGTATTGCGACTGCTGGAAGCCGGCGCGAGCCCCGTCGGGCGATATGACTATGACGGGAAGACGCTTGCCCAGGAGGCAAAAGCCCAGAACATGCGGCAGGTGACGAAATGGCTGCTCGGACACCCCGAGGCATTTCAACGCTGATCGGGTGAGGCAGGCAGGGTGAAAACGTTGAGACGAATCGGGCATGTCCGCTTTCGACCCTGAGCGAACATTCTTGTATTGGCGTATTGAAAGCTACTAAGGAAGACTGATGCCTGACAGGAATTTTCCCATCGGAAGGTGCATCCGATTTGCCATTCTAGCTGGCATGCACGCGCTCTTGCTTGGTGTAGCCACTTCTCTTCCTGGCTGGCTAGCGGGCTGCGTCGTGTTCGTTAGCTGGCTGCCCTGGCTGCCACTCGCCTGGCTGGGTCTGCCCGTTATGGTGGCGCCCGCGATACCTATACCCAACCTGGCCGGAAACCTTTGGAGCATCGTTGTATGGGCGGCTTTTTATTGGTGGCTAGCGGGTCTTATTGGCCGACGGGCAGGGCACACCAAATCAGGTCCTGTCATCGCCGAGTAATGTGCGCTTTCGACTCGAAGCAATGAGATGGACTCCTCCCCGTCTTCGGCATCGAGTGCCAGACTGGAAGCGATTAGAACCAGTCGCTGGCGAAGAGGAGTCCACCCATGAAGCTTACGCGCATCGGAGTAGACGTGGCCAAGCAGGTCTTCCAGGTCCAMGGGGTTGATCGACACGAGCAACCGATATGGCGTCGCCGCCTGTCACGAGATCGTTGGCTGAAGGCCGTGCAGGAGGTGGCCGAGCCGGGTTGCGAGATCGGCATGGAGGCGTGCGGCGGTGCGCATCATTGGGCACGCCAGTTGCTAGCCATGGGATACCGCGTGATGCTGATCGCGCCGCAATTTGTGAAGCCTTATGTAAAGAGCAACAAAAATGACGCCAAGGATGCGGAGGCAATCTGCGAGGCGATGAGTCGCCCGAGCATGCGCTTTGTGAGCGTCAAGAGTGTCGCTCAGCAAGATCTGCAAGCCATGCACCGCGTGCGCGCGAGTCTGGTGGAGCAGCGCACGGCCAAAGGCAACCAGATCCGCGGCCTAGTTGCCGAGTATGGCCTGGTCGCGGCGAAGGAGATGTCCTCGTTGCGTCGCGCGATCCCGAGCTGGCTGGAAGATGCCGACAACGGTCTGAGTGCGAGCTTCCGATACTTGCTCGAAGGTCTGTGGCGAGATTTACGCACAGCAGAGGAGCGCATCGTGGAATTGGATGGCCAAATCGACGAGGCAGCCAAAGCTGATCCTGATGCGCGCCGGTTGCAGCAGTTGCGCGGTGTCGGCCCCGTGGTCGCCACGGCCTTGGTGGCCTGTGTTGGCGATGCAAGACAGTTTGCCAACGGTCGACAGATGGCCGCATCGCTTGGCCTTACACCACGGCAGTGCAGCTCAGGCGGCAAGGACCGCTTGCTCGGCATTAGCAAGCGCGGCGACGCCTACGTTCGGTCACTGCTGGTCCATGGCGCCCGCGCCATGTTGCGAACTGCACCGCGACACGACGATCCGCTGAGTCGATGGGTGACCCGACTGGCGTCGCGATCTCATCCCAACGTGGCCTGTGTGGCGATGGCCAACAAGACGGCGCGCATGGCCTGGGCCATGCTCCGCCATGGTACGAACTACCAACCGGCGCTGGCGGCCGCCTAACCCATACATCCGAGGAAATCCCTTCACGATTGCGAAGCCCCCGAAGTGATGACGAACCGGTCGAACCGGCGTTGGCAAACCCCTGAAAGGTCCGTGTGCTGACAAGCACGCCAAAGCGATTGGGAGCCGACGCGCGACTAGCTCATCGTGGCCCGGCACCGCCTGACGGTGCAGCAACTAGAGGCCGGATATACGTGTGCAGTCGACACGGACGCCAGAGCTAAGAGATGCTTGGCAAAGGGGAGGAGTCCATATACGGACCT
>NZ_JBFTRY010000034.1:0-26028 GCF_056399745.1 Dyella sp. 01N36 | reverse complement strand
GAACAAGGCCTGGTCACGCTGGAATCGGACAAGGCGACCATGGAAGTGCCGGCCCCGTTCGCGGGCACGGTGAAGGAAATCAAGCTGAAGGTGGGCGACGAGGTGTCCGAGGGCGCCCTGATCGCCATCATCGAAGCCGACGGTGAGGCTGCCGCGCCTGCTCCCCAGCAGGCTGCCGCGCCGGCCAAGGCCGAAGCGCCCGCCAAGGTCGCTGCTGCGCCGRCCCCTGCGCCGGCTGCCCCCGCACCGGCACCTGCTGCGGCTCCCGCCGGCGGTGGTGGCGTGCAGGAAGTGAAGGTGCCCGATATCGGCAGCGACGACGTGCCGGTGATCGAGATCCTGGTGAAGGTGGGCGACACCATCACCAAGGACCAGGGCCTGATCACGCTGGAATCGGACAAGGCCACCATGGAAGTGCCGGCCCCGTTCGCGGGTGTGGTGAAGGAGATCAAGGTCAAGATCGGCGACGAGCTGTCCGAAGGCAGCGTGATCGCCCTCGTGGAAGCTGCCGGTGGCGCCGCTGCGCCCGCACCGGCTCCCGCTCCCGCACCGGCTGCCGCCAAGGTCGCCGCGCCGACGGTCGAAGAAAAGCCTGAGCCCGTCGGTGGCCGCAGCGTGCTGCCGGGCAATGCGCCCGAAGGCGACGTGGCCCCCACCGCGCGTCCGCCGTTCGATGCCGGCATCGTGATGCCGGGTGACGCCCCGTACGCCAGCCCCGCCATCCGCGCTTTTGCGCGCGAGCTGGGCGTGGACGTGCGCCAGGTGAAGGGCACCGGCCGCAGCGGCCGCATCCAGCGCGAAGACATCACCGGTTACGTGAAGCACGCACTGGCGTCGGGCGCACGTCCCACCGGTGCACCGGTCGCCGCAGGCGGCGGTCTCAACCTGTTGCCGTGGCCGAAGGTCGACTTCAGCAAGTTCGGCGAGATCGAAGAGAAGCCGCTGTCGCGCATCCAGAAGATCTCCGGCGCCAACCTGGCGCGCAACTGGGCGATGATTCCGCACGTCACCCAGCACGAAGACGCCGACATCACCGAGCTGGAAGCCTTCCGCAAGAAGCTTGGCGAAGAAAACAAGGATCTGAAGATCACCCCGCTGGTGTTCCAGATCAAGGCCGTGGTTGCCGCGCTGAAGAAATTCCCGCAGTTCAACTCCTCGCTRGATGTGTCGGGCGAGAAGCTGACCCTGAAGAAGTACTTCCACATCGGCATCGCGGTGGACACGCCCGATGGCCTGGTAGTGCCGGTGATCCGCGACTGCGACAAGAAGGGCCTGCTGGATCTGGCCACCGAACTGGGCGAGATCTCCAAGAAGGCGCGCGACAAGAAGCTGGGTCCGAACGACATGTCGGGCGGCTGCTTCTCGATCTCCTCGCTGGGCGGTATCGGCGGCACCTCGTTCACGCCGATCGTCAACGCACCGGAAGTGGCCATTCTTGGCGTGTCCAAGGCGTCCATGAAGCCGGTGTGGAACGGCAAGGAATTCGCCCCCCGCCTGATCCTGCCGCTGTCGCTGAGCTACGACCACCGCGTGATCGACGGCGCGCTCGCCGCGCGCTTCGCCACCTACCTCGCACAGCAGCTGGGCGACATCCGCCGCCTGCTGCTCTGACGCGCTCTTAGCTCCCTCTCCCCTCCGGGGAGAGGGCTGGGGTGAGGGGCCAATCTTGCGTCGGTCCCTCACTGCGTAGCGAAAAGAAATTCAAGGATTCCCCATGGCAAGCACCATCGAAATCAAAGTCCCCGACATCGGCGGTCACGACAACGTGCCGGTGATCGAGGTGCTGGTGAAGGTCGGCGACACCGTCGCCAAAGAACAGAGCCTGATCACGCTCGAGTCGGACAAGGCCACGATGGAAATTCCGTCGAGCGCCGCTGGCGTGATCAAGGAACTGAGGGTCAAGGTAGGCGACGAAGTGTCCGAAGGCGCGCTGATCGCGGTGCTGGAAGTGGCCGATGGCGCCGCCAAGGCAGAAGCGCCCAAGGCCGCAGCTGCCGCACCGTCGCCCGCTCCGGCCGCTGCCGCGCCCGCGCCGGCACCTGCTGCAGCACCGGCACCGAAGGCCGCTGGCGCCTCGGGCCGCACGCCCGACATCGAATGCAAGCTGGTCGTGCTCGGCTCAGGCCCGGGCGGCTACACCGCCGCGTTCCGCGCCGCCGATCTCGACGTCGATACCGTGCTGGTCGAACGCTATGCCTCGCTCGGCGGCGTCTGCCTCAACGTGGGCTGCATCCCGTCCAAGGCGCTGCTGCATGCGGCAGCCGTGATCGACGAAGCCGAGGCCATGGCCGCGCACGGCGTCACCTTTGGCGCGCCCAAGCTCGACCTGGACAAGCTGCGCGACTTCAAGACCAAGGTGGTCGGCAAACTCACCGGCGGCCTGGCCAGCATGGCCAAGCAGCGCAAGGTGCGTACCGTGCAGGGCGTCGGCACCTTTGTGTCGCCCAACGAAATGGAAGTCCAGACGGCCGAAGGCACCAAGCTGCTGCGCTTCGAGCACGCCATCATCGCGGCCGGCTCGCAGGCGGTGCGCCTGCCGGCCTTCCCGTGGGACGACGAGCGCATCATCGATTCCACCGGTGCGCTTGAGCTCAAGGACGTGCCGAAGAAGCTGCTCGTTGTCGGCGGCGGCATCATCGGCCTGGAAATGGCYACGGTGTATTCCGCTCTCGGCAGTGAAGTGACCGTGGTCGAGTTCATGGACCAGCTGATCCCCGGCGCCGATGCCGACCTGATCAAGCCGCTGGCGCAGCGCCTGGCCAAGAAGCTCAAGGGCGTGCACCTGAAGACCAAGGTGGTCGAGGCCAAGGCCGGCAAGAAGGGCATCGAGGTCAGCTACGAAGGCGAAAGCATTCCCGAAACCACCGTGTTCGACCGCGTGCTGGTCGCCGTGGGCCGCTCTCCCAACGGCAACAAGATCGGCGCCGAGAAGGCKGGCGTGGCSGTGACSGAYCGYGGCTTYATCAACGTCGAYAMGCAGATGCGCACCAATGTGCCGCACATCTAYGCCATCGGCGACMTSGTCGGYCAGCCSATGCTGGCGCACAAGGCCACGCACGAAGCACGCGTGGCGGCGGAAGTCGTCGCCGGCATGAAGAGCTACTTCGATGCACGCGTGATCCCGTCGGTGGCATTCACCGATCCGGAAGTGGCATGGGTCGGCGTCTCCGAGCGCGAGGCGAAGGAAAAGGGCCTGAAGATCGGCGTGGGCAAGTTCCCGTGGGCGGCCAGCGGCCGCGCGATCGGCATCGATCGCACGGAGGGCTTCACCAAGCTGATCTTCGATGAGGAAACCCATCGCATCGTGGGCGCCGGCATCGTCGGCCCGCACGCGGGCGACCTGATCAGCGAGCTGTGCCTGGCCATCGAGATGGGCGCGGAAGCGGCCGATATCGGCCTCACCATCCATCCGCATCCCACGCTGGGTGAATCGGTGGGCATGGCGGCCGAAGTCTACGAAGGCACCATCACCGATCTCTATATTCCGAAAAAGAAGAAGTAAGCGATCGCATCGTGATGCACACGAAGAGCCCGGGGAAATCCCGGGCTCTTCTTTTTTGGCGAAGCGATCAGTTCGATTCGGTGAACTGGATCGACGGCGTGGACCCGCCGGAAGCGGTGCAGCTGCCGAGGTTGAGGTTGTTGCTCTCGCCGGTGGAGCCGGAGTTGGCCACGCAGGACGGCACGGCGGTGGAGCCATCGGTGACCGCAAGCTTCACGGTGATGGAGGAGCCGCTGTTGAACTGGGCTTCCGAACCGCCGGCATTGCCGACCACGTTGAACTCGCCGACCTTCCACACGCTGGCCAACAAGAGCACGCTGTCCTTGCCGCTGGAGCTATAGGCCGTGGTGCCATTGGTGAATACCACGGTGTCATTGCCACCAGCGGTGACGGTGCCGGTGAGCTTCACATTGCCCAGCTGCGTGGCCGCTACATCGGGTGCCGACGCCGCGGCGCTGTTCTTATAGCAATCGCCTTCACCGTCGCTGCCGAAACCGCTCGGGCAACGCGAACTGCCCCAGCCGATCAGCCAGTACTGCATGAACACGGCCGCCGAACCCTGCACCTCGTAGTCAGGCGCGTAGACGAACTGCTGCCACACCGTGCAACCCGAATGGCTCTTGCACACCGACGTGGTGTCGTCGAAGCTCGAATTGATCTGCAGCGAGTATTCGTTTGCGCCCAGGATGCCGCCGCCGCCATAGGCCGCTACGCCAACACCCTTCTCCGAGGTAACATCCGTCACCGACGGGAAGCTGCCCACGGCCTGCGTGATCAGGCTGCTGGTCTGGATGGTGTAGTCATTGCCGTTGCCCGCGGTTTGCGCAGCGCCACTATTGAACAGCTTGAAGCGCGGCACCGGCGCGACGCGCGGCTGCAGCGCGTGGCAGGCAGCCTGGTGCCAGATGACGCTGGGATAAGTGGCTTGGAAACAGCCTTCCGACGGCGTGGCGATGTGCGCCATGCTCTCGCGCCAGCTGGCCTGTGCCTGTTCTTCCAGCGAACCGATGCGGTTCGCCGTCTGGGCGGAAACGACGGCAGGCAGGCAGGCGGCGGCAATCAGGCCGGCAAGAACAGCGATCTTGGTTTGTGCACGCATTGATTTCTCCCTGATACGCGAATAGCTATTGGTTTCGACCCCGGGGAATTCCGGTGGCCGATCACAGGCAACAACTAACCCTCACGCCAGCAACGGAACGTTGCAGCGCGTCACTTGCGGTTGCGTTGATCCTTCCGGACGGAAGGAGTTGGAGCGATCACGTTTCGATCACGAACACTCAGAAAACCCGGTGATGGCGAGTGCTCTGCCGGGTTTGGTAACGCATAAAAATCATTGTTGCAAATCGAAATAAAGTGCGTCCGCCGCTGTAAGCAATTCGACAGCAAGCCCTGCATCGATCAAAGCGACGCGAGCTATTGAGTACAAACAAGTTCTTGTTTCGCGCATTAGGTGAACTTGCGCGTATCGATTTCCATGCTGTCGCAAAATTGCACGGACGCGAATGGCGCCATTGCGACGCCTTGATAAAACCTGCCTCGACGTGCTTCGTGCATGTCGCAGAGTGCTTAAAACAAGCGGTTTTCGTGATGCCGGCAATGTCTGTGACGTGCTGCGCACTTTGCGCACAGCGGCGCGTCGAGTTGTGACTGGTTCGTGAAGTCTTTCGGCGCGATGCATGGGATGCGAGCCACGCCGCATGCAGTGCGCAGTTTCATCGCGTTGTATTGCAGGGTGACTGCGATCACGTGAAGCGATGTGGCGCCACCGCCTTGCGACGGCGCCATCAGCTGCTGAAGTCGATCAATGCTCAGTCTTCGCCAGTGCAGCCTTGATCGGCTTCGACGCGTCTTGCAGGTACGCGATGGTCTCTTTCGAGCTGTTGATCATCTGCTGCGACACACTGAGGAATTCCACCGGGTCGACATCCCTGCCCAGGTTGATGCGCGTCTGCAGGTTGATCATCCGAGGCGCGTCGAGCGCCACCGTCGCGTTGTGCGTGGTCCAGCTGGCGGCATCGCGTACGGCGGCGTAAGCGGCGGTGTACCGATGCAGTTGCGCAACGTCGATCCACGTGGCCGACTGGTTGGCGACGGCGACGTCCCAGGCCTGCGTGTTGAAGGCGGGCCAGTTGATGCTGAGCCGGAAACCGCCGTTCAGCTCGCGGATGTGCTTGTTGATCTCGGCATCCGGCAAGCCTTTTTGCACGTCATCGTGGATGGCCTTGTCGATGGCGATCAGCGGCGCGAGCTTTTTCTCGTCGGTCTGGATGGCCGACTGGATGTCGCGCAGCATGGTGTCGAGCTCCGAATCGATCTGCGTGCTCGCATACTCGGCGGCGTGACGATGGTGCGCGCCCTCGATCCACTGTTCCAGGCCCAGCGCGGTCAGGATACTGAGCACGATCATCAGGTAGTGCTGCAGGAATTCGCGCAGCGAATGCATCTTCACCTTGGGGACTTCGAAATGCATGTTGAATTCTTCCATCGCGGTCATCAAACGCGCGGTGCCGCGGGCACCGCATTCAAGGGTTGGTTTCGTAGCCCAGCCGATCCAGCATGGGCTGCAGGATAGGCAGGACCGGTTCGAACATCTCGCGATAAGCGTGCCAGCGATTGACCGCCTTGCGATGGATGCCCTCGGTGACCTGCGCATAGCTGGGCGTGCTGATGTAACCCTTCGCCCGTGCGTGCTCGGCAAAGCGCGCCATCGGCGTGCTGTCCTCCAGCTGCAGGAATTGGCCGAGCCTGGCGACGTGTTCGTCGAAGCGGGATACCACCGATTCGTAGCGCCACTCAAGCACGCGCGGCGCGAAGACTTCGACATGGCGGAACCAATGATCGAATGCATCCACATAGCCACGCGCCAGCCGCTCCAGCGACGAACACAGCACCATGAACGCCGGTGAGCGAAAGGCCTGCATATAGCAACTCAGCAGGACGTCGCAGGGATGGCGCAGGCACAGGATGATGCGCGCTTCCGGGAACAACCGCATGATCATCGGCAGACACAACATGTTCAGCGGATTCTTGTCGACCAGCTGCCGGTCGCCCAGGTCCGGCGCGACTCGGCGCACGACGTCGGCGTAGATGCTGCGCAGCTGCTCCGCATTGCCCTGGGTGAGTCCGGCAAGATCGGCGGGATAGGACTGCCCCGCCAGCTGCATGCGCTTGATCAGCTCATAGATGAAAGCGCGCTCATCCATCGAACGGAAGCGTGGATGGGCGTCGAGCATCTGCTCAAGCAAGGTGGTACCCGAGCGCGGGAAGCCGACCACGAAGACAGGGCTCGCATCGCTGCCCGGAGCACGCAGGGCTGACCAGCGATCATGCGCGAGCCGGCTGACGGTGTGCTCCACCATCTCCAGCGGCTGACTATCTTCCTCCAGCATCTCCGGCACGAAGTCGCTGGCAAAGCGCAACTGCGCGGCATGTGCTTCCTGCAGTGCTTGCCAGGCCTCATCGTGCCGACCCTGCTTGTCGCGTATGCCGGCGAGGCTGAAAGCGGCATTGGCCTGCAGATGGGCGTCGCTGCGCTCGCCCTGCAGTTGTGCGAACAACTGCGCGGCCTGCTCGCGCTCGCCGTCACGGGCCGCCAAATTGGCGTGCACCTGGATGCCGGCGTGGCGCAGCTCCCACTCGGCTGGCGGCAGCGAGCTCAACATGTCCAGCGGCAATTCGCTCAACTCGGCGCGGGCCTCCTCAAGACGATTGCTGCGCTCGTGCATCGAGGCGCGCAGCGCCGTGATCCGCCGCATCAGGGAAACGCGCTCTGGCCCCTCGGGCAGGATGGCTTGTGCCAGGCTGTGGAAGGCGCTGTCCTGATAGCCCAGGCTCGACAGGATGGTGGCCAGGATCAAGGCCTGGTCGGCCGTCTGCGCAGGCCACGCGTGCGCGCCTTCAAGCATCACCTCGGCGCCGCGGGTGTCGCCACAAAAGTGGCAGGCGTAGGCGGCCTGCAGGCGTGCCTCGATGAAGGTGGGCGCGAGTGTGACGGCTTCGAGCAGGATTTCTCGGGCCAATAGCCAGCGCTGTTGCTGTGCGTAGAGCAGGCCGAGGTTGTAGCAGACCTCCGCTTCGTGCGGCGCGAGCTCCAGGGCCCTGCGCAGCGCCTCTTCGGCGAGGTTCAGCTTCGACGTCTGTCGGGCGACGATGCCCAGGTTGTTCCAGTACGCGGAGACGTCCGGACGCCGCTGGGTGAGTTCGCGGCAAAGGACAAGCGCATCGTTGAGGTGACCTGTCGCCTGCTGCGCGGCGCTGAGCAAAAGCAGGCTGGTTTCATCGGCCTGGGACAGCTTGCCGATCGCGCGACCCAGTTCCAGCACGCGGGACATGTCGCCAGCGTTATAGGCGGCAAGCATGCTGGCCGCCAAGGCAGTGGGCGATGGATGTGCAGACGTGCTCATCGCCCGATCTTAACAGCGGTGTGGCCGCAGCGAGAGCTGCGGCCACACGCCTTTCTTCGTTTAGAACTTCACCGTAGCGCGTGCCCAGTAGTAGCGGCCCATCACGTCATACGTTGCCGTATCGACGTTGTAGTTCAGGCCGTTCTGGTACACCAGCGGCGGAATGCGACCGCTGAGGTTGTCGATGCCCAGGTCAATCTTCGTGTGGATCGCCGCCCACTCGTAGCCTGCCTGGATGTTGTGGTACGTGATGCCACCCATCGGCATGGACACGGCCTGGCCGGTATCGGCGTAAGACGTGAGGTTGTTGAGGTGGTTGATGTAACGGCTCTGCCACTGGGCGCTCCAGTTGCCCAGTGCCCAGTTGATCGTCAACGCACCGCGCCAGCGGCTGATGTTGCCGAACTGCTGGGTGTAGGTGCCGGCATAGTTGATCGTCTCGGCACCCGGTGCGCCCGGGGTGGCGTCGTTCTTGAACGTATCGATGTACGTACCGCTGAGCGACGTCTTGAAGTTACCCGGGTTCACGCCGGCCACATCGAAGTGCGGGATGGCGTAGTTCAACGTGAAGTCGACGCCGCTGGTGCTGAGGTTGCCCAGGTTGACGTACGGCGTGTTGACGTAGTTGATGCCACCCGGGATCGAGGTGCCGGTGCCGTAGCGGTTGATGAAGGGGCAGTACGGGCTGCCGTTGTCGGCGTAGCACTCATTCAGCACGGTCTGCGCCTGAATGATGGTCAGCATGTCCTTCAGCGTGATGCGCCACAGATCCACCGTGCCCGACGCGCCTTCCAGCCAGCTCGGCGAGTAGACGAAGCCCAGGTCATAGGACTTGCCCTTTTCCGGCTTGAGCGTGCTGCCCACCGTCGCCGCACCCGAGTAGTGACCCGCAATCTGCGTATTGAGGGTGCTGGTGTAGTTGGTGTTGGGCGGCATGAACTGACAGGCCGCTGCGTGCTGCTGCAGCTGGGCTGCCGACAGGTTGTAGCACGGGTCGTTGACGGTCGGGTTGGTGATGGTCTGGCCGTCATACAGCTCGTCCAGGTTCGGCGAGCGGAACACCTGCGAAACGGTGCCGCGGACCAGCAGGTCCTGGATCGGACGATATTCCACCGCGAACTTGCCGTTGGTGGTGGTGCCGGTGGTGCTGTAGTTGGACGTGCGCAGGCCAAGGTCGACGTTCAACGAGTACGCCCAGGGCTGTTCGGAAAGCAGCGGGATCAGCGTTTCAGCGTAGATTTCCTTGACGTTGATGCTGCCGCTGGCCGGCGAACCGCAGGCTTCCTGCAACACCACGCAGGTGCCCTTGGAGATGTCGAGCAACGCATCGCTGGTGACGGTGTAATCCATCGTGTTCTTGCGATACAGCACGCCGGTGGACAGCTGCATGGTGCCGGCGGGCAGATCCCACAGGCCGCCCGACGCGTTGGCCTGCACCTGCTTCATGGTCTGCGTCATGGCGTAGACCGGGTTGCTCACGCCATTCTTGAGCTGCGCGGTCACTGCCGGATCGGCCTGGTCGAAGATATTCGCGCCCGCATCGATCGATGCCTGCAGGGCGGGAATGTTCACTTCGTTGAAGTTGGTCTGCACGCGATGCGTGCGGCCGTAGTCGACGCTCGCGTCCCAGATCCAGCTGTTGTTGCCACCGAAGTCGCCGCGCAGGCCCGCATTGACCTGCTGGTTATCGGTGCTGAAGGTGTGCACGCGATTGCCCACGCCGGTGAGGCGCGTGCTGATCAGGTTGTTGCCTGCCACCGCCGGATCACCGAACGGCACGCCGAACGGGTTGTTCGGATTGTTCGCGGCCACCGACCAGCCGTCCGTACCGCTGGTGGGTGCGGGCGCGTCCTGGCCGGACGAATGCGTGTGGTTGTAGAACGCATCGCCGAAGAAGGTGACGTGGTCGTTGATCTTGTAATTGCCGAGCACGAACAGGTTGGTGCGCTCGGACTGGGTCTGGATGTAGTTGAAGGCGTTGTAGTTGTAGACGTCGCTGGCGTTGTTGAAGCAGCGATAGTCACTGGGGCTGCTGCCGTTGCCGCTGGCCAGGGTGAGCAGGCCGGAGGTGCAACCCGCGGGCAGGTTGGGATTGCCCGCAGGCAGCTGGAACTTGCCGGTGGGAACCGTATGCGAGCCGGAGATCTGCGGGCCGGAGCTGTACAGCGACAGCTGATGCGCCGAGAAGCTGCGACGCGTGGCGATCACCGGATCCTGCTTGTTGTAGTCGATGCCCGCGACGATGTTGCCCTGGTCGCCGGTGGCGCCCACGGTGAACTGGCCACCATGACGCTGGCCATCGCCATGCGAGGAGATGCCGTCGTTGACGCTCAGCTCGGCGCCCTTGTAATCCTTGCGCAGGATGAAGTTCACCACGCCGCCGACCGCGTCCGAGCCATAGACCGTGGAGGCGCCGTTGGCCAGCACGTCCACGCGCTCGATCATGTTCTGCGGGATCATGTTGAGGTCGGGGTTGGCCAGGCGCTGGCCGTCGATCAGCACCAGGGTACGGTCGGTACCCAGGCCGCGCAGCGATACGCGTGCTGCGCCGTCGCCGCCTTCCAGCGTCGGGCTGGCGACGCCGCCGCCGTTGCTGTTGTTCTGCGTATTGGTCGCGTTGCCCGAGACACTGGGCAGCTGCTGGATCACATTGCCCAGCGTGGGCGAGCCGTTATTGGTGATCGCCGTGCGATCGATGGTCACCACCGGGTTGGCGGTTTCCGCGTCGACGCGGCGGATCAGCGAGCCGGTGACCGAAACAGCAGTAAGCGTCTTGGCCGTGGACTTGCTTGCGGCCTGGTCGGCGGTCCCCTGAGTCTGTGCGTTCGTTTGGGCCTGGTCGCCCGTTGCGTCCTTGTTTGCGACGTCCTCGGCCTGGGCCATCACGGCCGTGGAAGCGATACCTACGGAAAGCGCTAAACGTACCGCTATCGATAGTCGATTGTAATTGGACTGCATGGTTGTCTCCCCGAATTCGTAGGCAAAAGAGTCCCCGCTATAGGCGCCTAGACGTCTACAGGTGTTGCACCGCTTGATGGGTTCCCCGAGTCCACTGTTTCAGGAAATAGAGATCGAGACAAGACCTCTTTAACAATTCTTTCGGCCTAGGTTTACTTCCTTGCGTGGTTTCAGTTGAAACCAATAGCTCCAAACAGGTCGCTTTGCGCGACAAAGCTGTCGGCCTCCACGAAGCCCGCCAGTCCTACGCCGACCAGGCGATAGCGGGTTTGCGCCGGTCTTTCAACGCGATCACGCAGGGCACAAGCGATGTCGGCCAGCTCCCTCGCGGAGTCCGGACGTGAAGCTGGCGTGAGACTACGTGTCAGCGTGTGGAAGTCCGACGTCTTCAGTTTCAGGACCACGGTGCGCGCCACGCGCGCATGGTCGCCCGAAGCCTCGCGTTCGTGCGCAGCCCAGGCTTTTTCAGCCAATCGGCGTATATGCGGTTCGATCTCGTCCAGCGTCAGGTCGTGCTCGAAGGTGTCTTCAGCCGATACCTGCAGGGTGGGGCGATCAGGCTGCACGGGGTGGTCGTCGATGCCGAGCGAGAGCTCGTGCAGGCGTCGTCCCCAGCGCCCGAGGCGTTGTTCGAGCTCGAGCGCGTTGAAGCTGCGCACATCGCCGACAGTGACGATGCCCAGCTCGGCAAGCCTGGCTTCCATCACCTTGCCCACGCCGGGTAGGCGGCCTACCGGCAGCGGTGCAAGAAAGGCGGCAACCTGATGTGGGCGCACGACGAAGAGACCGTCAGGCTTGCGCCAGTCTGACGCAATCTTGGCAAGAAACTTGTTGGGCGCGACGCCAGCGGAGGCGGTGAGTTGGGTTTCTTCGCGAATCGCGTCGCGGATCGCCTCCGCCGTGGCCGTCGCCGAGGGCAGCCTGGTCAGGGTGGTGGTGACGTCGAGATAGGCCTCGTCCAGCGACAGCGGTTCGATCAGCGGCGTGTGGCGCGCAAAGATCTCGCGCACCTGCCGCGACACCGCCTTGTAGCGGCTGAAGTCGGGCGGCACGAACRCCGCCTGGGGACACAGTCGCTCCGCGCGGACGGCAGGCATGGCCGAGCGCACGCCGAACTTGCGCGCCTCATAGCTTGCCGCACACACCACCGAGCGCGCACCGCGCCATGCGACCACCACGGGCCGGCCGCGCAACGAGGGATCGTCGCGTTGCTCCACCGACGCGTAGAACGCGTCCATGTCCACATGGATGATCTTGCGGGGTCGGGCGGACACGGTGCAGCGGTTGGTGGGAGAGGGGCATAGTCAAACACGAAACGGTCTCTCCGGCGCGTGGCGTGTCGGGCACAGGGTGCCCTCCCACAAAGGCGCGGTCACATCGGACCGCACCCCTCCCACAAATAGCGTGGTCACATTGGAGGACACCCCTCCACAAATAGCGCGGTCACATTGGAGGACACCCCTCCACAGATAGCGCGGTCACATTGGAGGGCCCCCTCCACAAATAGCGCGGTCACATTGGAGGGCCCCCTCCACAAATAGCGCGGTCACATTGGAGGGCCCCCCTCCACAAATAGCGCGGTCACATTGGAGGACACCCCTCCACAATGAGCGCGGTCACTGTGGGAGGGCACCCTGTGCCCGACTCGCGTTCCCTCATTGCCACAAGGTATGCAGGCTCTCGTCAATCCGCTCGTCCTCAAACTCCACGAAACGGTTGAGATCAAACGTATCGAGACGAAAACGCTGCGCCGCCGTAAAGAACGCCATCAGCGACAGAATGCGCTGCGGATTGCGCGCCCACGGCGGCACGTAAACCGCGCGGGCGATCAGGCCATCGTGCAGATAGGGACTGAGCGTGATGACGTCGGAGGTCGTCACGCGGCCGGCAAACAGCATGGGCAGCATTTCCGCATGCCCCGCCTGCAGCACTTTGCGGATGAACACATAGATGAGCATCACGCCTTCGAGATAGGCGCCATCCTTGGTGAAGCAGATGCGGCCCTTCGGATCGCCGCCGCGGAAGATGCGCGCCGCGCTCTGGTAGCTCTCGGTCGGCGTCTGCCCGGCTTCGAGAAAGCCGCGGAACACTTCGATGAAGTCGGCGCCATCAAGCGCGTTCTTCACGGCGACCACGCGCAAGGCGATGCGACGCAGCCGGTTCAGGTCGATCGCACCGGTGATGATTTCCGAGAACGTGRCCAGCCCTTCCTGCGTGCGCGTGGTGCGGGGCGCGCCCAGTCCCAGTGACTTGAAATAGGGCTGGTGCTTGCCGTTGAGCGAGGTCGCGGTATGCACGAACGCTTCGTGCTCAGTGAGCTGCTCCAGATCCAGCGCGGAAAACAAGGCAGTCGAACGCAGATTGATGCTCTTGCTGCCGGCCGTCGCTTTTGAAGGCAGATCCGGGTCGAGCACCACCTCGACCTTGTCCTTGTCGAAAAACGGGCCCAGCCGCTCGCGCAGGCGCCGGGCGAATTCCTCGGCGGGTATGTCGGCGGCGACACGCGGGATCTCTTCGCGATGGATCAGGTCGTCGCTGATGGCGAGCAGATCTTTGGCAGCGTCGACGGCATTGGAGGTCTGGCTGCGATACGTCGTGTCGGGGCGGCCATAGAGCGCGGTGGAGCATTGCGTGAAGCGTTCGGTGCCGATGTTCATCAGCATCTGCGCGGCCGTGCGGTAGCTCCACGCCGTCTTGAACAACCAATTGCCGATGGGATGCCCGCGATCGATCTTGTCCATGATGGCCTTCAGCGCGGCCGCTTCGCTGCTGAGGTCCGGATGGCGCACGGGAGGCTGCGGCAGCACCGGATCACCTTTCTCCCAGGAGGCGAGGAACGGCGCTTCCATGGATGCGGGCCAGTCGATGGCCTTCAGCACGCGGATTTTCTTGCCGACCTTCAAGAGTGCGTGGTCGCACTCAAGCAAGGGGCCGAGAGTCTTGTCGTCTTCGGGACGAACGGCGCTTGCGACGGTGCTCATGAGTCCTCCTCAGGGGCTGGTCGGGCGTGGCCAGCGCGCAGCGACGGAAACCTGGACTGTGCCCCCTCGGCCGTGACGCGTTGGCGAAGGGCCGCGCCTGCGGCCGAAAATTTCGCGGCGGTCCAGCATGTTGCAGCGAGATGTCGAAGAGTCGGCGCCAGTCGGCTATCGTCCGGGGCTCGATCTGTTGCGTAGGAAGCCGTGCCGCCCCATGACCGCTGAGACTTCTTCCGCGTATCTGCGCCGCCTGGGTACCTGGGATGCCGCGGCCATCGTCATCGGCGGCGTGATTGGCGCCGGCATTTTCCGCAGTGCCTCCACCGTGGCCGAACGCACCTCCTCCGGCGCGCAGCTGCTCACCCTGTGGGCGATCGGCGGCCTGCTCACGCTGGCCGGCGTGCTCTGCTACGCGGAGCTGGGCGCACGCCGGCCGCAGGCAGGTGGCGTCTACATCTATCTGCGCGAGGCCTATGGCCAGCTGCCGGCCTTCCTGTTCGGCTGGACCATGGCGCTGATCAATTACCCCGGCAGCGTCGCCGCCGTGGCCACCACGTTCGCCGACTACACGTGCGCCGCGGTCGGGCTCTCGCCGCAGATGTGGGTGAAGCCGGTGGCGGCGGGCGCCATCGCATTCATCGTGGGCGTCAATTTCTTCGGCATACGCGCGGGTTCGCGCATGTTGAACGTGTTCACGCTCTTGAAGCTATCGGCCATCGCCTTGGTGGTGGTCACTGGCGTGATCCTGGCGCATGGCCAGTTTGGCAATGTGCTGGCGACTGACACCACCAAATCGCTGCCGCCGGGCGCCCTGCTCGGAGCCTTGCTGCCGGTGTTGTTCACCTATGGCGGTTTCCACTATCTCAACGATCTGGCCGGCGAAGTACGCGAGCCGCAACGCACGCTGCCGCGCGCGCTGGGCCTGGGCCTGGGCGGCGTGGTCGTTTGCTACGTGCTGGTCAACTTTGCGTATCTCGCCGGGCTGGGGCACGCGGGCCTCGCGGCAAGCCAGGCGCCGGCAGCGGATTTGATGCGCCACCTGTTTGGCGAAAGCGGCGCCACGCTGATTGCGGTAGGCATCGCCTGTTCCACCTTCGGCTACTGCAGCATCGCCATCGCGGGCGGTGCACGCGTGCTGCAGACCATGGGCGCGGACGGCATGCTGTTCGGCCCGGTGGGTCGCATCCATGCACGCTCGCATGCGCCGCGCGTGGCGCTGGCGGTGCTGGGTGGCTGGGCCATCGTGCTGGTGATCTCCGGCAGCTTCGGCCAGCTGGTCGACTACACCACCGTGGGCGAGTGGTTGTCGCATGCGTTCGGCATCTCCACGCTGTTCTGGTATCGCCGCCGGTTCCGCGACGAGCCGTCGCCGTACCGGGTGCCGTTGTATCCCGTGTTGCCGCTGCTGTTTGTCTTGACCGTGCTGGGCGTGATCGTGGCGACCGCCATCCATTCCCCCGGCGACGCAGGCATGAGCCTGGTGCTGATCCTGGTGGGCGTGCCTGTCTACTACGCGTGGCGTGCATGGCAGCGGAGAGCGATGTGAACATGCCAGTGCAAAAACATGCGCCCGCCCAGCAAGGCGTCCTTCAGACGGCACAGGCATACTGCCGCCATTTCCCTGCACCGAGCCGCCGATGAACCGGATCGTTTTCCTTGCCATCGCGTGCCTGCCGGTGCTTGCGGGTTGCCATAAGGCAAGCGACACCGACCGGGCCGATCTCAGTCATGCCGCCGCCAAGCCTGCTCCTACGGCGAGCGCTCCCGCTGCACCGGTACCCACGCCCGCGCCGCCGTCGCCGCAGACCACGCTCGATCACGTCGTGCTCGACGGCAAGCCGGTCACGGTGCAGGGCATGTCCTTGCAGCGTTATGTATTCCAGCCGGCGGCGCAGCCGCAGGTCACGGTGATGCTGGACAAGGGCGACTGGTCGAAGGAAGGCTCGCTGCGCGTAGACATGCAGAATGCGATGCAGTGGGCGGTGACGCTCACCGTCGACATCGATGGCGCGAAGCCCGGCGAGCACCTGCATACGACCGTCGGCATTCCCGCCGGTGCGCCGCAGACGCTGGTGATACCGCTGCACGCCACCTCGCCGCGCGCAATGGGCATGCAGGCCGCTCCGCCCATGCCTTATATGGCCGGCGGCAAGCGCGTCTTCGTGGCGACCACGGTGGAAGGCACGCTGGATCTGGCGCATGTGAAGGCCGTGCGCCTGGGCACGCCCGCACCGACGGCGGCGCAGACCTTGATGTTCGGCAAGCTCGAGACGTCGCGCGGCGATCATGATCTTCGCGATGCCTATACCGGCATCGTCGACGCCTGGGGCCAGTACACGCGCGGCCAGTGGCCGGGCAAGGTCGATACCGATGAGGTATTGCGCGGCGGTCGTCCCAAGAGCAAGCCGGGCGCGACGGTCGAGGCGCCGGCGCCGCGCAAGGGTTTCGACCGCTATGGCGGTCGCACCGATGTGCCCGCGTTCAAAGCCACCGGCTGGTTCCGTACCGAGCAGCATGATGGTCGCTGGCAGCTGGTGACGCCGGAGGGGCATGCGTTCTTCTCGCTGGGCGTGAACGTGGTTGACGACGACGGCGGCCGCACGATCATCGAAGGCCGCGAATTCATGTTCAGGGATCTGCCGCGCGACAGCGGCCGCTGGGCGCCGTTCTACGGCACCACCGGCAAGAGCGGCGGCGACCAGGGGGCGTCGGCGGGCATCGCCTATCACCAGGGCAAGTGGTTCGATTACTACTCGGCCAACCTGTTCCTGGCCGATGGCCGGCATTGGCGGCAGGCGTGGCGCACGCGCACCATCGAGCGCCTCGACAACTGGGGCTTCAACACCCTGGGCAACTGGAGCGACGACGCACTGAGCCAGATGCATCGCATGGCGTATACGCGTTCGGTGAATATCGCCGGCGTGTTCGGCAATGTCTCCAGCGGCTACGACTACTGGGGCCGCATGCCTGATCCATTCGACCCGCGCTTTGCGCAGGCGGCCGATGCCGCCGCGGCGCAGGCGGCCAAGGAAGTGCGTGACGACCCGTGGATGCTCGGCTATTTCGCCGACAACGAACTGGCCTGGGCGGGCCAGGGTCCGCAGGGACGTTGGGGTCTGGCGCAGGGCACGCTGCGCGGCGAAGCGCGCAGCCCGGCCAAGCAGGCTTTCATCGCGGAGTTGAAGAAGAAGTACGGCACGCCGGCGAAACTGGCGGCGGCCTGGGGTATCTCGCTGGATTCATGGGATGCGCTCAACGCCACCAACTTCGCGGCGCCCCATCCGGACGAGGCGCATGCCGCCATCGCGGACGATTACAGCGCGTGGCTGCGCACGTACGCGGATCAGTATTTCCGCACCGTCTCGCAGGCCATCCACAAGCACGATCCGCATCACCTGTTCCTGGGCGGACGCTTTGCCGTGCACACGCCCGAAGCGGTGGCGTCATGCGCGCAGTTCTGCGACGTGGTGAGTTTCAACGGCTACGCCGATCTACCCGAGCATGCGTTTGACGCAGCGGCGTTCGCCAAGCTCGACAAGCCTGCCTTGATCACCGAGTTCCATTTCGGCTCCGACGACCGCGGTCCGTTCGGCAAGGGCGTGGTACCGGTGTGGAACGAGCAGCAGCGCGGCGAGGCGTACGCGCACTACGTCGCCGACGCGGTGGCCAATCCGTCCATCGTGGGCGTGCACTGGTTCCAGTATGTCGACCAGCCGGTCACCGGCCGCGTGCTCGATGGCGAGAACGCGCACATCGGCCTGGTGGCGATCACCGACCGGCCGTTCACGCATTTTGTCGAAGCGGTGCGCGCGGCGAATCGCAAGACCGGTTACTGACAACCGGCGATACCCTTGTAGGAGCGCACTCGTGCGCGACCGCGGCGCCGGGTTGTTCCTCGCGGACTGATGTCGCGCACAAGTGCGCTCCTACACAAGAAGGGCAGGCGCGAGACGAGATCAGGCGAGGCTGGTCGCCGCCCCAAACGCCACTGCCATCACAACAGCCACCGCCATGCACGCACTCGCTGGCCGGATGCGATGCGCATCGATGCGTGGAATCAGCCGCCACAGCACAAACACGCCGACGATCATGTCCACCACCAGCGCCCCACGCAGTAGCGGTGAGGCGAGCAGCAGTGCGTACGGCGGTTTGGTGTGACCTTCATGGATGGCCACGCCGGCCACGATCAGCAGGCCGATCAGATTCCAGACCAGGCACGCCAGATACGTGCGGTTGAACACCACCGGACAACGCTCCACCCAGCGCAGCACCGACCACGCGAGTATCGCGAAGAACAACGCGCCGATGCTGCTGTAGAGCACCCACCAGAGCAGGGTGCTGATTAGGGTAAGCAGGGTGGTCATGCAGTGTTCCTGGTTCTTTTGTTCCTCATTCCGGCCTGCGCCGGAATGACGGGTAGGGGCGGGCGCCTTAGATACCCACGCGCCGCAACAACTTATCCATCAACCAAGCCGGCCCCACCAGCAGATACGCCAGGTCGGTGAAAAAACTCGGCCGGCGACCTTCAATGGCATGGCCAATGAACTGCCCAATCCACGCCACCACGAACACGCCGATACCGGTAAGCAGCAAGTTGTGCGCACCCAGCGTGCGATAGGCGAACTCGGTGAGCAGGCATAGCAGCACCAGCACCACGAACAGGGCGGCTGCGAGGCGGCGGGACTTCTTCCAGTACCAGGTAAACGCCAGCACCAGGGCAAGCACTGACCAGAAGCCGGGGCGGCCGATCATCGGCGGCACCGGGATGGTCCACATCATGGCGATCGCGCACCACAGGATCAGCGGCACGCAGATCCAGTGCAGCAAGCGGTTGGTCGGGTTTTGATGATCGCTGCTGTAACTGTCGAGCCAGCCTTGCATGCCTTGCGTCGAATCGGTTGCTGCCATCGTTGAGCCCCCCGCTCATGGAAAAAGATGGGATATCTGCCACGCCGCATAGGAGTGGCCGAGTCCAGCTGTCGACGGAACGCTAGCACGCCCTCGCGCGCAATCCACCCGGTGCGATCAATCGCCGCCGATCAATCGACGGTGATATTGGCCAGGCGCTGCAGCGCTTCGGCGTACTTGGCCGAGGTGGCCGCGATGACATCGGCGGGCACGTTCGGGCCGGGCGCGGTCTTGTTCCAGTCCAGCGTTTCCAGGTAGTCGCGCACGAACTGCTTGTCGTAGCTGGGCGGGCTGATGCCCACCTGATAGGACTCGGCCGGCCAGAAACGCGAAGAGTCGGGCGTGAGCATCTCGTCCATCACRTAGAGCTTGCCGGTCTCGTCGCTGCCGAATTCGAACTTGGTGTCGGCGATAATGATGCCGCGCTCGGCCGCATACGCCGCCGCCCACTTGTAGATGGAAAGCGTCGCCTCGCGCACCTGCTCGGCCAGCTCGGGGCCGACGGCGGCGACTACCGCATCGAAGCTCACGTTCTCATCGTGGTCGCCCACGGCGGCCTTGGTCGACGGGGTGAAGATCGGCTCCGGCAGCTGCTGCGCCTGCTTGAGCCCGGCCGGCAGCTTGATGCCGCACAGCGAGCCGGTGGCCTGATAGTCCTTCCAGCCCGAGCCGATGATGTAGCCGCGCGCAATCGCTTCCACCGGCACCGGCTTCAGGCGGCGCGTGACCACGGCGCGCTTTTCGTACAGCTTCAGATCGGTGCCGGCGGGCAGCACGTCGGCCAGCGGCACGTCGAGCAGGTGGTTGGGCACCAGGTGCGCGGTCTTGGCGAACCAGAAGTTGGAAATCTGCGTGAGCATTTCGCCCTTGCCCGGAATCGGATCGGGCAGCACCACGTCGAACGCCGACAGGCGGTCGCTCGCCACGATCAGCAACCGGTTCCCAGGCAGCGCATAAACGTCGCGCACCTTGCCGCGATGGATCAGCTCAAGGCCCGGAAGATTCGATTGCAGCAGGGTGGTGGGCACGTCGTTCGCTCCTGAGAAGGCCGACCTGGCATGGCAGGCCGGAAATCGGCGGTACGACCCCGGACGGGTCGCGATCAAGCCCGCCATTCTACCGGGTGACGCCAGGGCGCGAGGTGTTGCGACCTCAGGTCCCTCCCGGCAGGGCTAGGAGCGGCTGCTAGACTGGGCGCTTTTTGAGCCCGGGTCTTTGTCATGGTCCAGCCGCCCAGCCACCGTCGGCGTTTGTTCCGGCACCTCCCATTCGCCCTGTTGGCGTGGGTTGCCGTGGCCTCGGTGCAGGCCGCCGCGCCGGCCAAGCCGGCGCGCCTGGGGCTGTGCGCCGCCTGCCATGGCGAAACCGGCATGGCGCAGATTCCGGGTGCACCCAATCTCGCCGGGCAGAAGCTCGATTACCTGCGCGAAGCGCTCAAGCAATACCGCGACGGTCGCCGCAACGTGCCGTTGATGCGGGCGGCGATCGGCCCCATGAGCGATGCCGACCTCGATGAACTGGCGCGCTGGTACAGCGCGCAAACGCCGTCGCCCACCCAAGGCAACCCATGAATTTCACCTGGACCATCTGGCTCGCCCTCTTCGGACTGATCTTCGGCCACGGGCTGCCCGGCGCCGTGGTGGGCGGCATCACCGGTTTCATCATCGACAGCCTGCGCCAGGGCCAGCGCCGTCGCGCCACGCCCCAGGCCGGCGGTTACATCAGCCCGCTGTTCGCCTTGCTGGGTGCCGTGGCCAAATCCGATGGCCGCGTGTCGGAGGCGGAAATCGCCGTCGCCGAGCGCCTGATGCAGCGCATGGGTCTTGAACAGGACGCACGCAAGCAGGCCGTCACCGCGTTCAACGCCGGCAAGCAGCCGGAGTTCAACGTGACGCCGGCCATCGAGGAATTGCGCCGCTGGGTGGGCCTGCGCCGCGACCACGCTTTCCCGGTGCTGGACGTGGTGATCGAGACGGTGATCGCCGAAGGCAATCCGCCGCCCGAAAAAATGGCCATCCTGCGCCAGCTCGCTTTCGCGCTGCGCGTGAGCGACATGGAACTGATGGCGCTGATGGCGATGAAGGGCTATGCCTGGAACGCCAGCGGCGGCTCGCGCGGCTATGGCCAGCGCGGCAACGGCGGCTACGTGCCGCCTCAGCGCAATACGAACGGCCCCGATCCGTACACCGTGCTCGGCATCGCGCGCGATGTGGACGACCGCGCGGTGAAGCGCGCCTATCGCAAGCTGATTTCCGAACACCACCCCGATCGCCTGGGCGACCTGCCTGAGACGATGCGCAAACAGGCCGAATCGCGCGCCAGCGAGATCAATGCCGCCTACGAGCGGATCAAGGCCGAGCGCGGGTTCAAATAAACTCTGCCGTGACCTGCAGGAGCGCACCCTGTGCGCGACCGCAGACCATCACGACACCTCAGGTCGCGCACAAGGTGCGCTCCTACAGGAAACCGAATATGAGCAAGCAAACCAACGTCATCGCCCCGTCCATCCTCTCCGCCGACTTCGCCCGGCTGGGCGAGGACACCGCCAAGGCGCTGGCCGCTGGCGCGGACTGGGTGCACTTCGACGTGATGGACAACCACTACGTACCCAACCTCACCATGGGTCCGATGGTGCTCAAGGCGCTGCGCGACTACGGCATCACCGCGCCGATCGACGTGCACCTGATGGTCAAGCCGGTCGATCGCATCGTGCCGGACTTCGCCAAGGCCGGCGCCAGCGTGATCAGCTTCCATCCGGAAGCGAGCGAGCATGTGGATCGCACCCTGGGCCTGATCAAGGATTCCGGCTGCCAGGCAGGCCTGGTGTTCAACCCGGCCACCTCGCTGGACTGGCTCGACTATGTGATGGACAAGCTCGACCTGATCCTGCTGATGTCGGTGAACCCGGGCTTTGGCGGACAGAAGTTCATCCCCTCTGCGCTGGACAAGCTGCGTGAAGTGCGCCGTCGCATCGATGAAAGCGGCAGGCCGATCCGCCTGGAAATCGATGGCGGCGTGACGGCGGCGAATATCGGGGAAATTTCGGCGGCGGGCGCGGATACCTTCGTGGCCGGCTCGGCCATCTTCAACGCGCCGGACTACCAGGCCGTGATCGCGGCCATGCATCAGCAGCTGGCCGCCGTGCGCGGCTGATCAGCGGTTCCGGGCAGAAAAATCCCGGCGCTGTTAACGCCGGGAGAAGTTTCGTCGGAACGACGTGTGAGGAGACCACACAACGGCCGCTGATCCACGGCAAGAATCCGCGACCGTCAGAACTTCTGACCGGGTTTTTGCGATTTGGTTCCCGTCGAGACGTCATCATCTTTCGATAGCGCTTTGTTAACGCTAGAAAAAAATCCCCGCCGGTGGGCGGGGAAGGAACGTGCCTAGGATGGGAACACGGTGGTTACATGGGTTGCCAGTCGGGGTCGGGTTCGTCCGCCCCGGCGGCCGGCGCGCTTCCATGCGCACCAGCCGCTTCCATGGCTTCCACGGGTAAGGAAAAGAAGGGGTCGTTCAGGTCGAAGTCGCTGCTCATAGCGGGTCTCCTCAGTGCAGGCTCATGACCAGGCCCAGTAATAGCCCACCGAGTGCCAAGATCACGCGAAGCGGCTCAAAACCCCGCAATTCGGCGTTGGGATCGACATGGGCTTGATCGGTGGGACGCATCACTGGACTCCTGCAAGGACGAGCCCATTGAGCGGCCGGCAAGGGCATAGGGCGGGACCCGGATATGGCAAAACGCGGGCAAGATCGGCCCGGCCTCGGGCGGCCACGCCCGATCGTGACGCCGGTCCCACCTTCTGTGGCGGCCAGCCGGCCCAACATGGCGAAACGCGGGCATTGCGTGGCGATGGCTTGCGCGGCCTGGGCCCAGGCTTCACGCTGCGCGGCGTTGCCAGGGAATCCTCAGGAGTGAAGCATGGGCCGCAGTATCGCCATCGTCGAAGACGAGCCGCTGATCCGCGCGAATTACGTCGAAGCGCTCAACCGCTTCGGCTATGAGACGCGTGGCTACGGCTCGCGGCAGGAAGCCTCCAGCGCGTTCGCGATGCGCCTGCCCGAGCTGGTCATCATCGACATCGGCCTGGGCGACGAGCCCGAAGGCGGCTTTGACCTGTGCCGCGAACTGCGCGCCAAGTCGGCCACGCTGCCGATCATCTTCCTCACCGCGCGCGATTCGGATTTCGACGTGATCTCCGGCCTGCGCCTGGGCGCGGACGACTATCTGAGCAAGGACACCAGCCTGCACCAGCTGGCGGCGCGCATCGCGGCGCTGTTCCGCCGCATCGAGTCGCTGAAGGTGCCGGCCAGCAGCGAGACGGTGATCGAGCACGGCCCGCTCAAGCTCGAGTCCGAGCGCATGCGCATCACCTGGAACCACGAAGAGATCCCGCTCACCGTCACCGAGTTCTGGATGGTGCACACGCTGGTGCGTTTCCCCGGCCACGTGAAGAATCGCGACCAGCTGATGCGTGAGGCCGAGTTGGTGGTGGACGACGCCACCATCACCTCGCACATCAAGCGCATCCGCAAGAAGTTCATCGCCGTGGCGCCGGAGTTCGACGCCATCGAGACGGTGCATGGCGTGGGTTATCGATGGAAGCCGTGATGAAGCGCTGGTGTTGGGGGCTGCCGTTGTTGCTGCTGGTATCCATTGCGCAGGCCGCGCCTGCAGACAAGGTGGCGAGGGTATCCGGCGCAGCGGATGGGGACGTTCCCGGCTGGACGATTCGGGCGTCCACGCCTGACGGCTGGACGCAGGACTGCTGCATGTACGCCAAGGCGATCGGCGTGAACCTGGTGATGTACAAGGGCGAATGGACCGGCGAGCCCGAGCGCGTGATCGTGCTCAACGTCTGGAACGCCAAGCTCTCCTCGCTCGAGGCCGAATTGCAGGACGACAGGCATCGCTATCTGGAACGCGATCCGGCCGGCAAGGCGAGCGTGTTCGCCGTCGACAACAAGACGGTGAACTGCCGCGGCGTGCTGTTCGAAGGCAGCGACCACAAGGACGATGCGGTGGTCTTTTGCGATCCCGGCCTGGCCAGCGGCATCCGTTTCAGCTGGTCGATGACGCTGGCGCATGACGATGCACAGAAGGCGGACCTGCTCGCCTTGTTCCGCCACGTGGCCGGGCTGTCGCAATACACCAGGCAAGCGTCGGCCGGGCAGGGTGCTGCCAAGACGCAGCATTGAGCGGCGTTTTCAGTATCGTCGCGCCATGAACCTTCGCCACAAACTGCTGCTGGTCGCCCTCTGCACGCTGGCCTTGCCGGTGGCCGGCTGGTTGTACGTGCGCCAGATGGAAACGCTGTTGCGTGAGGGCCAGGCGCAGGCGCTGACCGCCTCGGCGCGCGCCATGGCGCGCAGCCTGGTCGTCACCGATGCGCCGCTGCCGCCGGCAGGTCCCGTGTGGTACGTGCAGGAGGCGAGCAATCCCATCACCATCGACGGCTACGGCGACGACTGGGCGCCGCTCACGCCGTGGAGCCAGCCGCTGGACAAGCGCGGCAAGCTGCTGCTGGCCGAAGATGCCGACTGGCTCTATCTGTATGCCGATGTGCGCGGTGCGCAGCGCACACGTGCCGATGCGGACGATCCCACCGCCTTGCGCGCCGATCATCTGGTGTTGAGCCTGGGCAAGGGCGATCAATCGCGACGCTACCTGCTGGCCAGCGCGGCGCCGGGACAGTTGACTGCGCGTCCGCTGGATCCGCCGGTCGATGGCCTGCCCACGCGCATCACCGCGCAATGGCAGGAAGACGGCGGCGGTTATCGGGTGGAATTGCGCGTGCCGCGCAGTCCCGGGCTGGATGCCCTGGGGCTGGCCGTGTTCGATCCGGCCACCGGCGGCGATCCCGCGGCGGTGCAGAGCCGCCCGTTGGTGACTTACTCCAGCGCGCTGTCGAAGGAATTGGGCCTGCTCGCGCTCGACGGCGTGCAGGCGCGCGTGCTCGCGCCCCAGGGCTGGCTGCTCGCGCAGACCGGCCGCCTCGCCACCCCTGCATCGGCGCCGGGCGATCAGCCGGGCTGGTTTGCCTCGCTGGTGTATCGCTCCCTGCTCGCCAATCAGGTGGACGACGCGGAGTTGTGGACGCAGGACGTGCCGCGGCTGGATGTGAGCGAGGTGCACGAAGCAAGCCTGGGCAAGCCGGCCACGCTGTGGCGACAAGGCGAAGCCCGCGGCAGTGTGGTGCTCGCGGCCGCCGTGCCGATCGAACGCGATGGTCAGGTGCGCGGCGTGCTGCTGCTGGAGCAGGCCAGCCGCGCGGTGCCCTTGCTCGCCAACCGCGCACTGCTTGGCCTGTTGCTGACCAGCTTTGGCGTGCTGCTGGTGGCGGGCGCGATCCTGCTGATCTTCGCCACGCGCCTGAGCATTCGCCTTGGCCGTCTGCGCGACGCCGCCGAGCGCGCGCAGTTGAACGATGGACGTCTGGACGGCCCATTCCCGATGACCTCGTCGGAAGACGAGATCGGCGATCTGGCGCRCAGCTTCGAGCGGCTGTTCGAAGTCGTGGGTGGTTACACCGATTACCTGCGCACGCTCGCGTCCAAACTTTCTCATGAATTGAACACGCCGCTGGCGATCGTGAAATCCTCGCTGGACAACCTCGAGCACGCCTTGCAAGCCGAACACGCGATGCCGCCGGACGCGGCACCGTATCTTCAGCGCGCCCGCGATGGCGTGGCACGGCTGGGCATGCTCGTGCGTGCGATGAGCGAAGCCAGCCGGATGGAACGCTCCATCGCCGCGGCCGAACCGGAAGACGTGGATCTGGTCGAGGTCGTGCGCGGATGCAGCGAGGCCTATCGTCCGCTTGCGGGCACGCGCAGGATGCAGGCGGTACTGCCGCACGACGCTCTGTTCATGCATTGCGCACCTGAATTGATCGCGCAGGCGTTGGACAAATTGTTCGACAACGCGCTGTCGTTCACGCCGGAAGATGGTTGGCTGCGCCTCACCTTGCGCGCCACCCACGATGGCGCCGAGATCGAGCTCGCCAATCAAGGGCCGCCCTTGCCGGCAGCCATGCAGGGGCGTTTGTTTGATTCACTGGTGAGCTTGCGCGACAAGGCGACGCCCGGCGATGCGCCGCACCTGGGCTTGGGCCTGTACGTGGTGCGCCTGGTCGCCGAGCGCCACGGCGGCGTGGCAGTGGCGCGCAATCTGGAGGACGGCAGCGGCGTGGCGTTTACGCTGCAGCTGCATGGAATGCCGCGGCAAAGGCTCTGAAGCGAAGCAAACGACCCCTGTGGGAGCGCACCCTGTGCGCGA
>NZ_JBFTRY010000033.1:0-27405 GCF_056399745.1 Dyella sp. 01N36 | reverse complement strand
GTGTATCGCTACGTAGGCTTGTCGCGCACAGGGTGCGCTCCCACAAAGAGCTGATCGGCACCGGGCTGCATGTCCCCTTGTAGGAGCGCACTTGTGCGCGACCGCAGCGCATGGGTGAACCGCTCCGTTAGATGGTCGCGCACAAGTGCGCTCCTACAGTTGCGTTGTGGCCAGGTTGTCGGCGCGATAGAAATGCGATGCACCTCACTTCGCCCTGTTCGTCCCGGCGATCAGGTCCGACGCATGTCCAGCAGATCCTGGTAAACCTGCTCCGTTCGACCCACAAACAGCGGCAGCCCAAACTCCTGCTCCGCATGCTGGCGCGCCGCTGCGCCCATCGCAGGCAGGGTGTCGCGTTGTTCGAGCAATCGCTGCACGGCGGCTGCAAGGGCGGCGCGATCAYGCACCGGTACCAGCCAGCCGTCCTTTCCTTCGTGGATATTCTCTGGCAGCCCGGCATAGCGGGTGAGCAGCACCGGTTTGCCCATCGCCATCATTTCGCGGCAGGCGAAGGAGATGGTTTCCACGTCGTAGGACAACACGAAGCCCGCGTCGAGCGAGGCCACCATGGGGCGGGCGTCGGTCAACACGCCGGTGAAATGCACCTGATCGGACACACCAAGCGCGGCGACTCGCTCCAGTTCTGCCGTCTTGGGCGGCACGCCGGCAATCACCACGCGCAGTCGGCGGCGAATCTCCTCCGGCAGCATCGGCAATGCTTCCATGAGGTCCATCCAGCCTTTGTAACTCGCCGTTCCTGCGTTGCTACCGAGCACCAACACGCTTTCATCGCCACCTGTCCAATGTGCACGCTCAGCCCTGGCTTGGTCGATCGGCCACGGAGACCAACGCTCGATATCCACGCCGTTGTAGACCGTTTCCAACTTGCAGCGGCGATAGGCGGTCTGCAGCAATTCGCGACGCGTGTACTCGCACACGGCGATGACCATATCCGTGTGCCGTGCGCGCAGCGCGGCGCCCAGGCCACGGACCGGTTTGGAGTTGTGCTTGGTCCACACCAAGGCGGGACGCTTGGTCGGCATGGCCGAAAGCACCAGGCGATGATCGGCGGAGCCGTTGACGTGGATCAGATCAAACGCCTGCTCACGCAGATACGAGGCCAGTTGCGCTCGCGCGCGACGCCGGGCTTTCCATTTGTTCAAGCCGTTCGGAAACGGCTGGTCCAGCACGAACACGCCGGGCAAGGCGCGCGCCTCGCGATTGAGGCGGCTGTCTGGCGGCGCCGCCACATGTACCTCGTGCCGCGATGCCAGCGCCGCGGCAAGTTCGCGGATGTAGGTGGTGTGGCCGCCGCCGTCGCCGTGATGAAAATTCGTATAGAGCAGTTTCATCCCGCGTGATCGCTTTCACCGAGCAGGTCGATGTGCTGGCTGATCCCGCGCTCGCACCAGGTGATCCCTTGCGTGCGCGTTTCGTGGAAAAGCACGTTGTTGGGCAAGCTCATGTCGTCGACGTCCGGCGGGGAACGCGAGTTGTGCCACAGGTGCACGGCGAGCGCTGCCCATTTGAGCGCGCGCCGCTTGAGGCCGGTATTTTCCAGGCGTGCCGCCAGCTCACGGTCTTCCGCGCCGTAGCCTTCCATGCGCTCGTCGAAGCCATTGACCTTCAACAGATCGTCGCGCCAGAAACTCATGTTGCAGCTCATCACTCGCCCACCGTTGCGCGAGCGGGACTTCCATCGCGCCAGCCACGGTGCACGGAACGCGTAGAGCCGCTTTGTGCCATCGAACTCGTCGAAATGGGCGGTCGACCACGGCGCGAAAACGGGCGGCTTGCCTTGGAGCAGTCGCTGCGATTCCTCAGCCGTGGCCTTGATGCGCCCGCCTTGCAGGAAGTATCCACGCTCGGCCAGCATCAGATGATCAGCGATGAAGTGCGGCTCGATCAGCATGTCGCCGTCGAGCAGGATCACATAATCGCCCCGACTGGCGGCAATGCCGCGATTTCGCGCACGCGCCGCCCGAAACCCATGGTCTTCCTGCCACAGGTGGCGCAGCGGCACCGGGAACGTCGCCGCCATGCGCTTGACCAAGGCAGCGGTCTGTTCGCTCGAGCCATCATCGGCCACGATGACTTCGCAAGGCAGCTGGGTCTGGCGGGCCAGGCCTTCGAGCATGCGCTCAAGCGCCTGTGGCCAGTTGTAAGTCAGCAGGATCACGCTGACCTTGAGCTCCAGCCCGGCGCTCATATGCCAGCGGCCCCGCGAAACATCACGCGCCCGCCTTGCCGCTGTTGCGACGGCCGTGCCGGAGGATGGATACCGTGCGCTCCACCCGCTTGAGCCAGCCCGCCGTGCCGCGCCGGAACGCAATGCCGGCATAGCGCCAGGCCTCATCCATGCCTGCCGCCGGCTTGCTGCGGAACTCGGCCTTGGCCAGGTCCAGCGTATGGACGTCCATATGCATGCGCTCGGCGTAGTGATTGATCAGCGTGCGCGAGCGGAACAGGTTGGCGAACTGGTTCTCGCGATCGCGTGCGTGCCACCAGCCGTTGGCGCCATGGACGCGGTAATGGACCATGCCCGTGGGCAGGTAATACTTGTGCGCACCCAGCACGCTGGTGCCGAACACCAGGCAGTTATCGGCCGAAATGCGCCACGTCGTGAGAAACGTATGCGGCAGATCCAGCACCCGCTGCGCCCACATGCGCCGCATCGACAAGGCCGATGTGGCAGCGCCGTACCAGTAGGCCGTCACCCAGGTGCTGATGGCGGTATAGCCCAGATCGGTCGCGCGATCCGCGTAGCCGACGATGCCCTGCTCATTGCCGAACAAGTTGACATCGGTGAACACGAAATCGATATCCCGGCGACTGTCGTACACCTCGCCGATGCGCGCCAGGTAATCCTTGTCCCAATGATCATCGGCATCAAGAAAACACACGATGTCGCCAGTGACGCCCTCCATGCCTTTGACGAACGCCGACAGCTGACCGCCATTGCTCACGCAGCGCAGCGTCACGCGCTCGTCGTTGCCGTAGCGCTCGGCCAGCCAGGCGGCCGAACCATCGGTGGAGCCATCGTCCATCACGATGACCTGGGCGGCGGCGCGCGTCTGCGCGAGCACGCTGTCGATCGCCTCGCCGACGTAGTCGCGGTAGTTGTAGTTGGTGATGATGACGCTGAAGGTCAGAGCCTTCATGCAGCCACCTCTCCCTTCAGCAGCTGACGGAAGTAGGCAATGGTTTCGCGCAGGCCATCGTCCAGGCTCACGCGCGGCTCCCAGCCAAGTTTTTCCTTGGCCAGGGCGATGTCCGGCTGGCGCTGGCGCGGATCGTCCGAAGGCAGCGGGCGGAACACCAGCCTGGATTTGCCGCCGACCAGCGCAATCACACGCTCGGCCAGTTGCAGCATGGTGTGCTCGACCGGGTTGCCGATGTTCACCGGGCCGACGAAGCCGGCCTCGCTGTTCATCATGCGGGTGATCACTTCGATCAGGTCGTCGACATAGCAGAAGCTGCGCGTCTGGCTGCCATCGCCATAGATGGTGATGTCCTCGCCGCGCAGCGCCTGCACGATGAAGTTGCTGACCACGCGACCGTCGTTCGGATGCATGCGCGGGCCGTAGGTGTTGAAGATGCGTACCACCTTGATGTCCAGGTTGTGCTGGCGGTGGTAGTCGAAGAACAGCGTTTCGGCGCAGCGCTTGCCTTCGTCATAGCAGCTGCGGAAGCCGATGGGATTGACGCGGCCCCAATAGTCCTCGCGCTGCGGATGGACTTCCGGATCGCCATACACTTCGCTGGTCGAGGCCTGCAGGATGCGCGCGCCGGTGCGCTTGGCCAGGCCGAGCATATTGATCGCGCCGTGCACGCTGGTCTTGGTGGTCTGCACCGGATCGTGCTGGTAATGCACCGGCGAGGCAGGGCAGGCGAAATTGAAAATGCGGTCCACTTCCACGTAGAGCGGGAAGGTCACGTCGTGCCGCATCATCTCGAAGTACGGGTGGTCGAGCAGGTGCGCGATGTTCTGCTTGCTGCCGGTAAAGAAGTTGTCCACGCACAGCACGTCATGGCCGTCGCGCAGCAACCGGTCGCACAGATGGGAGCCCAGGAAGCCCGCACCGCCGGTAACCAACACCTTGTTCATCGAGATCCCCGAATCCCCAACACGTCGGGGTACTTTAGTTTCAATGGATGGAAATTGCCGGCTTGGCCCGGTCACCCGCGAGCAGGCCCACGACCAGACCCATCGGCAGCCAGATCAGCAGCCATGCCGGCCGCGGGCTGTCGAGCATCTGCGGCATATCGAACTGGAGTACGACCGAGGCGTAAACCCAGATGGTCAGGACCAGCCGACCCTGCAGGGTGCCGCGATGGCGCCAGCCTTGCCAGCCGAGCATGAGCCACATGGCGACGGTCAGCAGCAGGCCGGGCAGGCCCAGTTCCACCGTCACCTGGGTCAGCAGGTTGTGTGTATGCGTGTAGGCCGCACCGTTGACGATAAGGCTGATGGGGGCGCCCTGACCCAATCCCAGCAGAGGGTGCTGGGCGGCCAGATGCATCGCCTGCAGGGCCAGCTCCGGACGCAACGAGGTGCCACGCACGGTCAGCATGGTCGCTGGCCAGAGCAACATGATCGCCGCCAGTACGGCGATGGTCACCGCCACCCAGCGATGGACCCGGCCGGGCTGCCATAGCGGCATCAGCACGATGGCCAGCGCCAGGGCCAGCCACACGCTGCGCGTCTGGGTGAGCCCCACGAAGAGCAGCAGCACCGCCATCGCCGCATAGCGTGCGATCGACCAGCGACGGTCGTCGATATCGAGCTGGCTGAGCCAAAGCGCCACCACCCCCATCAGCGCCGCCGCGTAATTGGCGGTGGCGATCGTCCCCTCGCCGACGATACGGCCGTCTTCCATGGGAGCGCGCACAAAACTGATGCAGTAGTAGATCGCGCAAGCCCCGATGGCCAGGCCGGCGGCCAGCAGCAGATGGCGGATGCGCGACACGTCGTTGGCGGCATAGGCATGCCAGCCCAGCACGAATGCCAGCACGCTGATCAGGCGGCCGACCTCGTCCCCCGCATGGGGTATGTGGCCCCAGCTCAAGGAGAGCAGCGCCCAAGCCAGCAACGCCAGGAACACCCGGAACACCGGCAGCGGCCAAAGTTCGCGCCATACCCGCGCGCCCTGCGAGAAGGACAGCGCCAGGGCGGGCAGGTAGAGCAACACGATCAGGCTGGTCTGGTAGGGCTTGCCGGGATTGAACGACACGCCGGCCGGCATGATGACCATCCCCAGCATCATCCAGACGATGCCCACGCCAAGAATCGTGCGCGTAATGGCCCGGCTCTTCGGCTGAACGTCGGTTTTCAATGGGATCGCCCTGCTTCTCATACTGCCTGCTTGCCTGTTCGTTACTGCGGCCCGGGCGGACCCGAAACCGGTCTATTTTCGGCTTTGCTCCGCCCAAAGTCAGCAGAATAGTGCACGGTTCCAGCTGAAACTGAGCCGACCGCGACCCTGTCGGCTAACGCCGACCGGGGCCTCCCGGAGGACCAAGCCTGCCGGCGAATACCGGTAGAATTCACTTTATGCCTACCTTTTCCCTCACCCTCGTGGTCATGACGTACAACGAGGCGAAGCATATTGGCCGCTGTCTGGATAGCGTGCCCTTCGCCAGTGAAAAACTTGTGGTCGACAGCGGGAGTACCGATGACACGGTAGCCATCGCGCAGGCCCACGGCGCACGGGTGGTGCACCAGCCGTGGCTGGGCTTCGGGCCGCAGCGCAATTTCGCTACGACGCAGTGCAGCAATGACTGGGTGCTGGCGCTCGACGCCGACGAGTACCTCTCGCCCGAACTGGCGGCCGAACTGGAGCAGCGGCTGCCCAAGCTGATGGCCAGCAATCTTTGCGCGGCCTACCTGCGTCGCTCCACCATCTTCATGGGCGAGCGCATGCGCTGGTACCTGCCGGGCCGTGGCGAGAAAATGGCCCGCCTGTACCACCGCGACCGCGCGCGCTGGGCCGATGTGCGCGTGCACGAGTCGCTGCGTTTCGATGGACCTTCCGTGCTGCTGAAAGAAGTGTTCAACCACGAGAACAACCCGAGCCTGCCCGAGAAACAGATCAAGGTGCTGCGCTACGCCGAACTCAAATGCCGTGACTGGCTGCAGAAGAACAAGCCGGTGCGCATGTGGCAGACGCCCTTCGTGTATCTGCTGGCCTTCGTGAAGGATTACTTCCTGCGGCTGGCCTTCCTCGATGGCTGGCGTGGCTTTGTGATCGCGCAGACAGGCGCCTCGTATGCCGCTTACAAACGCATGCGTTACTACGAGATGCGCCGCAATCCCGCGTCGCTGCAGACGGCCACCGACGCCCTGATCCGCCATGGCATCGATCGATGAGTAAAGACCCCGCTCTGAGAGAGCATTACTTGCTGTATGGCTCCGAGCGCTATGCGCTGGCCATCCTGCGTCCGATCCAGGACGCGATCCGCGCCCGCGGCGACGAGGCCGCCTGGTTCTTCGACGGTCCCGGCGCCGAAGACCTGGTGGAAGGCGAGCGCGCGCTGACGGTGGAAGAAGTGCGCGCGTGGAAGCCGCGAGCC
Organism: Dyella sp. 01N36; assembly: GCF_056399745.1. Taxonomy (NCBI): domain Bacteria; kingdom Pseudomonadati; phylum Pseudomonadota; class Gammaproteobacteria; order Lysobacterales; family Rhodanobacteraceae; genus Dyella; species Dyella sp. 01N36. Next base: position 20,832 of record NZ_JBFTRY010000033.1, on the reverse strand, counting down.
GTGATCACCTCCAGCAATGCGGTGCCGCATTTCTTTCCCGGCGTGAAGGTGGAAACCTTCCACGGCTTCGATGCGGGCAAGCCGCGACATATCTATATCCGCGGCTTCTTCGATCTGTACTGCACCACCGGTCCGCGCGACACGGCGCAGTTCCAGGCCATCGCCGATCGCGTCGGCCACTTCAGCGTGGTGGAGACCGGCTTTCCCAAGCTGGACCCCTTCATGCGCGAAATCACCGGACCGATCCCGCCGGTGCGCCAGCCGCCGGTGATCCTGTACCACTCCACCTTCTCGCCGTCCTGGAGCGCCGCCGAAACGCTGTATGAGGAAGTCAAACGCCTCTCGCGCGACGGGCGCTGGCGCTGGATCGTGACCTTCCATCCGAAGATGGATCCGGCCACGGTGGCCAAGTACAAGGCGCTGCAGAACGAGCACCTGACGTTCGCCGAGAACGACAACATCCTCGAGCTGTTTCCGCAGGTGGACATGATGTGCTCGGACACCTCCTCCGCACTCAATGAATTCCTGCTCACCGGCAAGCCCGTGGTGACCTTCAAGAACCGCCGGCCGGGTCCGCAGCTGATCGATATCGACCARGTGTCGCAGTTCGAGCCGGCGATCGAGCGCGCGCTGTCGCGACCGGCCGAGCTGATGCAGGCCATCCATGAGTACGGCGAGGCCATCCATCCGTATCGCGATGGCCACTCGGCCGAGCGCATCCTCAAAGCGATTGACGGCTTCATTGCCGCCGGCGGCCGCAACCGTCGCCCTAAGCCTCGGAATTTCTGGCGAAAACTGAAAATCCGCCGGCGCATCGGCTATTGGGGACCGGCCCGCTACTGAGCCCAGCCCCGGCCGCGCGGCGGCCGGGTCAGCGTGGAGCAGGGGCAGCTCGGGCTAGAATTGTTTCAATCCCATAAAGAAGACTGCCCGTGGCATCCAGCAGCTATAGCCGCTCAGAACACCTGCGCTCCCTCTGGCCATGGCTGCCGCTGTGGACCCTGGCCGCGTTGTTGGCGATCTTCTCGCACGGCCCGATGCCGCTGTATTCCACCCGCACGCTCGCGGTGGCCTGGGAGATGTGGATTCACCACGACTGGCTGGTGCCGCACATCAATGGCTCGCCCTACAGCGAGAAGGTGCCGCTGCTGTTCTGGATGATCCACGCCGGCTGGCTGGTGACCGGCGTCAACGACATCTGGCCGCGCGTGCTTGAGGTGATCTTTGGCGGCACCCAGCTGGTGCTGGTGTCGGTGCTGGCGCAGCGCCTGTTTCCGAACCGCCCGTGGGTGGCCAAGGGCGCGCCGTGGATCCTGCTGGCGCTCGGTTATGCGTTCCTGTTCGGCCTGCAGATCATGTACGAGGTGCTGCTGGCGGTCTGGGTGCTGGCTGCGCTGCTTTGCCTGACGCCCAAGCGGGACCGCGCGGAGCCGCGCTGGCTGCTGTTTGGCCTGTGCGTGGGTGCGGGCCTGCTCACCAAGGGCCCGGTGATGTTTCTGCACGTGGCCTTCCCCTTCCTGCTCGGCYCGCTGTGGAGCGACTGGGCTCGCGACAACCGCATGCGCTGGTACGGCCGCGGCGTGCTGGCGCTGCTGCTGGGCGGTGCGATGCTATTGGCCTGGGCGCTGCCTGCCGGCTTCGCGGGCGGTGAGGCTTACCGCCAACGCCTGTTCTTCACCCAGACCGCCGGCCGCGTGGTGAACGCGTTCGATCACGCACGCCCGTTCTGGTGGTACGTGCCGATGATCCCGGCGCTGCTGTTCCCGTTCAGCGGATGGCCGCGCGCCTGGGTGGCGCTCGCCACGCTGCGCCGCCCGCTCGATAGCGGCCTGCGTTTTGCGCTGTGCTGGCTGGTGCCGGTGATCGTGGTGTTCTCCTTCATCAGCGGCAAGCAGCTGTATTACCCGCTGCCGGAATTCGCTGGCGCGGCCCTGCTCGTGGCCGGCGCCATCGCGGCCCTGCGCGATCAGCGTCCGAAGCTGGCCGACAACCCCTGGCTGGGTACCTGGCCGCTGGGCGTGGGCGGCATCCTGTTCGGCATCTTCCTGTTCGTGTTGCCGGTGCTGGTCTCGCACAACGACCTGCATGGCGAATGGTTCGACACGACCCAGCGCTACAGCCGCTTCTTCAGCGTGGTGTTTGTGCTGCTGGGCGTGCTGCTGTTGTTGCGCGGTCGCGGCGAGCTGCGGCGCCTGGCGTTTGCCGGCCTGGTCGGCACGCTGGCGCTCAATACGCTGTTCACCCTCACCATGTGGCAGAACTTCGACCTGCGGCCGTCGGCCCAGTTGCTCGGCGCGGCCGATGCGCAGAACCAGGCCCTGGGCTTGCTGGGCAATTACGAAGGCCAGTTCCATTTCGCCGGCCGCCTGACCCACAGCATCGAGCGCCTGTACGAAGGCAAGTCCCTGCAGACGTTCGCGCAGGAACACCCCGATGGGCTGATCGTGGAGCATCCGGACAAGCTCACCAACGATGCGCTGCGCTATGCGCTGCTGGTGCAGCCGTTCCGCTCCGGCTGGGTGGTGATCTGGCCGGCCAAATCGCTGGCCGAACTACGCGCCGGCCGCGTGCCGCCTGAGCCACCGCACCCGACCCGGGTCTACCAGGTCGACCCGTGGCGCTCCCGCGCCCTGCAATGAACGACGCTCTGATCGCCAACCTGCGCGCGCAGTGCGGCGGTCCGCGCGATGGCGCCTTGCTGCGCTTTTCGCTGGGAAATGCGCTGCTTGCGGCGGGCGATGCCGCGGGGGCGATTCCGGAATTTCGCCAGGCCTTGGCCTTTGACGCCCGCTATTCCGCCGCGTGGAAACTGCTGGGCAAGGCGTGTCTGGCCATGGATGACCAAGCCGGCGCCGCCGACGCGTGGCGCCAGGGCATCAGCGTCGCCCTGGCGCGCGGCGACAAGCAGGCCGAGAAGGAAATGACAGTGTTTTTGCGGCGGCTGGAAAAGCAGGGCTGAGCAACCGCCCGCATCTGCCGTGCGGCGAGATATTTGTGGGAGCGCACCCTGTGCGCGACAAGCCTGCGGAGCGGTAACGACCAGGCGCCCATGTCGCGCACAGGGTGCGCTCCCACAGGTGGGATGCCGCGCAAGTGATTCAGTCGTACGGGCTTTTCCAGGTGTCCGCCGAGAAACGCTTGTACTGCCACTGGTACTGCGAGAAGGCCAGCTCCGCGCACTGTTCCACGCCTTGATTTAGCGCCCGGCAACCGATCGCGAGGTCCGCATCGGCCAGACCTTCCGGCGCCGGCAGCAGATGGATGCGAAAACCTTCGCCCTTGGGCAAGCGCTCGGCAAAGGCGAACAGCACGGTCGCACCGGTGCGCGCGGCCAGCCGCGGCAACAACACCATGGTCAGCGCATCCTGGCCGAAGAACGGCGCCACTTCGCCTTCGCCGGCACGCGGCTTCTGGTCCGGCAGGATGCCCACCGTGCCACCGGCAGCCAGTCGCTTGTACAAGGTGCGCACGCCGGCGCCTTCGGCACGCACCTGCTCCGGCGCCAGCGCGCCGCGCACCTTGCGCAGCAGGCCTTCGATCGCGGCAATGCGCGGCGGGCGATACAGGATCGCCATCGGCGTCTTGCGGCACAGCCAATAGTTGAGCAACTCCCAGCAACCCAGGTGCGGCGCCGCGATGATCACGCCCTTGCCCGACGCCAGCGCGGCATCGAACAGCGCCTCGCCACGGACCTCGCGCACCAGGTCGAGCGCACGCTCGGCATCGTTGCCCCAGATCCAGGTGATCTCGGTGGCGGAGCGGCCGGCGTCCTCCATCACTTCGCGCAGCAAGGCGGCATGCGCGCGCTTGTCCAGGCCGGGCCGGGTCAGCTGCAAGTTCACCGAGGTGTTGTGCGCGGTGCGCGTGTGCAGGGCCAGCGAGAGGCGGCCGATGGCGGCGCCCAGGGCATGCAGCGTGCGCAGCGGCAGCCGTCCAAACAGGCGCAGGAGGAGATAGAGGAGGGTGATGTCGAATCGCATGAGCGACGCAGTGTAACCGCCCGCGTCGCCGGTTCACGGGTCAACGACATGCGGCCCGGTTACGTTCTTCGCCCCAGGGCATGCTCTACAACTTTCGCAGGCTATGCGTCGGCGATAGTCAGGCCCTAAGCTTCCGCCGTCTCCGGCCGTTACCACTTTCGATGATCGCCCTGATCCAGCGTGTCCTGTCAGCCCGTGTCGATGTCGAAAACACCACCGTCGGAGCCATTGGCCCCGGCCTGCTTGCGCTGGTCGCCGTGCAGCCCGGCGACGACGAACCGCGCACCAGGCGCATGCTCGAACGCCTGCTGGGTTACCGCGTATTTGCCGACGAGCAGGGCCGCATGAACCGCTCCCTGGCCGACACCGGCGGCGAGCTGCTGCTGGTCAGCCAGTTCACCCTGGCCGCCGACACCCGTTCGGGCATGCGCCCCAGCTTCACCAGCGCGGCGACGCCCGAGGAGGGCCGCCGCTGGTTCGACCGGCTGGTGGAACTGGCCCGCGGAACGCACCCCAGGGTGGAAATCGGGCAGTTCGGCGCCCATATGAAGGTACATCTGGTCAACGACGGCCCAGTCACCTTCTGGCTGGAGACCCCATGACGCCTGCACCCCGGCGATCTCGACCAAAGACGAAAAAATCCTCGGAAGATGCCGATTTGGCGCGATTTTTGCGTGTCGGCGCTACCGATTTTCTTCCTTGAAAACTGGTCAAAAAAGCATCACATGGGTATACTGATCGGTTCCTGCATACGCGGCGGTAGGTATGAATAGCAAAGCTCCCGAGCAACAGTCTGAAATCAAGGCGCTCATCTCCAAGGGTCTGGAGCAGGGCTACCTGACCTACGCCGAGATCAACGACCACCTGCCCGACGACATTGTCGATCCGGAGCAGATCGAAGACATCATGGCGGTGCTCAAGGGCGTCGGCATTGAAGTGCACGATGCCGCTCCCGATTCCGATCCGCTCTCGGACAACGCGCCCGGCGCGTCCACCGACGACGAAGCTGCCGCCGAAGAAGCGGTCGCGTTGCTGTCGGCGGTCGATTCCGAAGTGGGCCGCACCACCGACCCGGTGCGCATGTACATGCGCGAGATGGGTACGGTCGAGCTGCTGACCCGCGAGGGCGAAATCGCCATCGCCAAGCGCATCGAGGAAGGCCTGGGCCAGGTGCAGACCGCGCTTGCCAGCTTCCCGCTGACCATCGAGCTGCTGCTCGAGGAATACGACCAGCATCTGGACGGCAAGCGCCGCCTGAGCGAAATCCTGGCCGGCTTCGCCGACCTTGAAGAAGCCGCCGACGCGGCCCAGGCTGCTGCCGCCGACGCCGAGGTTGAAGAAGCCGACGCGGACGCCGAAGACGAAGAAGAAGAAGGCGCGGCCGAAGAAGAAGAAGCCGGCCCGACTGGTCCGGACCCGGAAGAGGTCAAGCGCCGCATGGAGTTGCTGCGCGACTACTACGGCAAGTTCCAGAAGGCGGCCCCCAAGGCCACCGACATCAACGACAAGAAGGTCACCAAGCTGCGCGACCAGATGGCTGAGGAATTCCTCAAGCTCAAGCTGCCGTCCGCGCTGATCGACAGCTTCGTGCGCAAGCTGCGCGAAGTGGTGAACGATATCCGTCACCACGAGCGCGTGCTGATGGAGATCTTCGTCAAGCACGTGAAGATGCCCAAGGCCGAGTTCCTCAAGACGTTCCCCAGCAACGAGGGCAACCTCGAGTGGGCGAACGAGCTGGGCCGCAAGCGCCAGAAGTGGTCGCCGAACATCAAGACCTACAAGGAAGCGATCGACGGCGAGCAGGAAAAGCTCGGCGCGATCGAGCACAAGCTGTTCCTGCCGCTGACCGACATCAAGGAAATCAACCGCACGATGTCGATCGGCGAGGCCAAGGCACGCCGCGCCAAGAAGGAAATGGTCGAGGCCAACCTGCGCCTGGTCATCTCCATCGCCAAGAAGTACACCAACCGCGGCCTGCAGTTCCTGGACCTGATCCAGGAAGGCAACATCGGCCTGATGAAGGCGGTGGACAAGTTCGAATACCGCCGCGGCTACAAGTTCTCCACGTACGCCACGTGGTGGATCCGCCAGGCCATCACCCGCTCGATCGCCGACCAGGCCCGCACCATCCGKRTSCCGGTGCAYATGATCGAGACGATCAACAAGTTGAACCGCATTTCCCGCCAGATGCTGCAGCAGTTCGGCCGCGAGCCGACGCCCGAAGAGCTGGCCAAGGAAATGGACATGCCTGAGGACAAGATCCGCAAGGTGCTGAAGATCGCGAAGGAACCGATCTCGATGGAAACCCCGATCGGCGACGACGAGGATTCCCATCTTGGCGATTTCATCGAGGACACCAACGCGTCCTCGCCGATCGAGTCAGCCACCGAAACGGGCCTGATGGAAACCGTGCGCGACGTGCTCGCCGGCCTTACGCCGCGCGAAGCCAAGGTACTGCGCATGCGCTTCGGCATCGACATGARCACSGATCACACGCTGGAAGAAGTCGGCAAGCAGTTCGACGTCACSCGYGAACGSATCCGCCAGATMGARGCCAAGGCACTGCGMAAGCTGCGTCACCCGAGCCGCTCGGAACAGCTGCGCTCGTTCCTCGACATCGACTAAGCACACGCTGGTGCATTTGCAGAGAGCCCCGCGAAAGCGGGGCTTTTTGTTGGGGCCTCACGCGACCCGATGACCTGTGGGAGCGCACCCTGTGCGCGACAGCCGGCGAAGCCGGCATGGCCTCGCCGCAAGATCCCATTGCACGGTAAGCCGATAGACCGCGTCGCGCACAGGGTGCGCTCCCACAGGGGGCACGGTCGACTTCACCCACCCGCATCGTAAAAAAACTGCTCCTGCACGATCTTGTCGTCCTTCACGTGATAGACGCAGATCTCCTGCATGTTGACGCGGCCGTATTCCTTCATGGTCACATCCAGCGTCATCACGACGCTGAACCAGTTGCCGGCGATCAGCGGCTCGCTGACTTGTACGCCGTGCATCTCGGTGACACCCGCCTGGAAGCGCTTGCCCTTCTCGAGGATGGCGTCCAGGCCTTTGACGTTGCCGAGCGGGCCCTGCGCCATGCCCTCCGGCTCGATGCTCACGGCGTCCTTGGCATAAAGCTCGTGCTGCGCTTCCTCGAACTGGCCGTGGCGGCACATGGCCACCAGGCGCTTTGCTACGGATTCGGTACTCATCGTGGAACCTCCGGCTGGCGAGGCCCGCGAGCGTAACGCCGCCCGCGGTAGCCGGATGTGAAGGTGCGCCGTTCATGGCGCACCTTCACGCACACATCAATGCTTGCCGACGTTGTCGGTGTCGCCGATGAAGCGCGCCACGTTGTCGTGCAGCTGTTTGAGCGAATCCTCGTGGGCGTAGACCATGTGCCCCGACGGATACCACGCATAGGAGATGTTCTTCTCCAGGTTCGCCGGTATCGGCATGTGATGCATCTCGTAGTCGGCCGCGAAATAAGGCGTGGCCAGATCGTAGTAGCCGCCGTTGAGCGAAACGCGCAGGTTCGGATTGGTCTTCATCGCCGTGGCCAGATCAGGCATCACGTTGGTCGACTGCTGCAGCGATTCGGTCGAGCCCGGCGCCTTGTGCGAGAAGTCCCAGTTGTCGATGTTGGCGAACAAGCGATAGGTCTGGTTTTCGCCAAACTTGAGCTGGCGCCGCACGTAGTCGTTGAACGCCGCCACATAGGCCGAGCTGATCGCCGAGGACTGCGGATCGTAGTCGGACGACTTGCTCAGCGGGTCGATCGAGGGACCCGAGAAGCGGCTGTCCAGGCGGCCGGTGGTGATGTCGCCATCGGCCTGCAGCTCATGCTCGAACATGCCGCCGTCGACACGCAGGTTGGCCTTCATCAGGTAGGCAACCGGCAGGCCGGTGTACTGATGCAGCTTCTGCGCCACGGCCTGCTTGCGGCCCTGGTCCAGACGCGAGCCGGCCATCAGGGCTGAGGCGTAGTCGGTCATGGCGTACTGCTCCACTTCGCGCAGGAAGGGCTCCAGCGCGGCGGGCTGCTGCGGCAGCTTGTGGTGGTAGTACGCCGTGGCCGCGAAGGTCGGCAGGCCAACCACGTACGGCAGATCCACGCCCGGGTTGTTGGCCGGACCATCGATGCTGCTGTCGAAACTGAGGATCTGCGACAGCAGGATCACGCCGTTGAGGTCGACGCTGTTTTCATTTTCCAGAATATTGGCCACCACCGCCGAGCGCGTGGTGCCGTAGCTTTCGCCGAACAAGTACTTGGGCGAGTTCCAGCGGTTGTACTTGGACAGGAACTGGGTGATGAACTGCGCGAAGGCATGGCCGTCGCCATCGACGCTGTAGACCGTCTTCTTGCGGTCCTTCATCAACTCTTCGCGCTTGCCCTTGTCGGCGTCGTCGGCGATCAGGCGACTGAAGCCTGCGCCGGGCGCATCGATGAAGACCAGATCGGAGGCATCGAGCAAGCTGTAATCGTTGTTCACCAGGCCGTACGGCGCAGCCGGTGTATGCGCATCATCGCTGGTCACCACGCGCTTGGGCCCGAACGCGCCCATGTGCAGCCACACCGTGGCCGAACCCGGGCCGCCGTTGTAGACAAAGGTGATCGGCCGCTTGCCCGGCTCCGCGCCTTTCTTGAAGTACGCGGCGTAGAACATGCTGATCTGCGGCTCGCTCTCCTTGTCGCCGCTGCCATGCAACACCAACGTGCCCGCCACCGCCTTGTAGTCAATGCTCTTGCCCTCGACCTTCACCGTGCCCGAGGTCTCCGACGTCTGCGGTTTGAGCAGCACGGCATCGGGCTTGTCCTCCGGCTTGTCCTTGTTGTCTTTCTTGTCATCGGCATGAACCGCCGTACCGAGCAACAGCGTGGCCAGCGCCACGACGAGGGGAAGCTTGCGCATGAAAGTGAAACCTCTGAACGGACGCGGTAGCGCGACGCTCCAGCTTAGGTGCCGTGGCTGGGTGGTTTCATACGCCAGAAGTCATTGGCGGGGGAACTCTGCGACGGCTGCATAATCGCGAGATCTCGCGATGTTTCCCAAGCTTTCAATCGGGCCTGATGAAAGCGCGAGGCTAGATGGCCCCCTCGCCCCAACCCTCTCCCCGGAGGGGAGAGGGAGAAGTGTGGTGCACCGCTCCGTAGGTTTGTCGCGCACAGGGTGCGCTCCCACAGACAAGCAGCTGCGGCAGACGTARGTAGGGATGTCTAAAGCCGACGCGCAGCGAGGCCCCGCTCTAAGTCCTCAGCGATTCGGGCGCGTTGCGCAGCGCATTGAGGTACCCGCTGTGTACCCTCGGAGGTTGTCCCGCAACGACGCGCCTCGAGCGTTCGGGCTTATCCCAGCACGATGCTGCGGGCGTTATCAGGCCATTTTCTTTGGGTTACTTTTCTTTTGGGCCAGCAAAAGAAAAGTGACTCGAGCGCCGGCAGGCGATCGAAACGCCCGCCGCGTAGGCGGCACGCTGGCGGCAGCGCGACAATAGTGGCGCACCGCTACTGGATGACTAGCCATTCGGCTGTTGAAGAGCGCCTCCGGCCTACGCCGGAATGACGACTTCACCCCCAGGCGATCACTCCAATCGCCCCCAACGCCAACACCACACCCCCCGCATTAACCCAACTCAAGCGCTCACGGAATGCCACCGTGCCAACCACCGCCCCCAACGCCACCACCCCCAGATTCATACTGGCAAACACCAGCGACGGATGATCCGGCAACGCCTGATGCCCCCGCACGTAAAACACGATATTGCCAAAGTTGGCCAACCCCAACAGCAACCCCGCCACCGCATCGCGCAACGTGAAAAACGTGCGGTCATGCCAGCGACGCCACAACAGGATCGCCAGCGACACCACCAGCGCCAGAGCGAACATCGCCTGCAATGAAGCTGCAAACGGCGTACCCGCAGCCGCCACACGCTTGAACAGAATATCGATCGCGCCAAAACCCGCGAACACCACCAGCGGCCAAAGCCAGCTACGTTCACCCTCGCCGTGAGTGGCAGCCGATCCGCGCCACACCATGCACGCAAGCGCGACCAAACCTATCGCGATGCCAAAACCTTTGCCCATACTCAGCGTTTCGCCGAACAGCAGGAACGCCGCCAGCAGGGAAATCAGCAGCGACAGGCGCTGCGCTGCGTCCGTGCGCACGATGCCGGCGCTGCTCACCGAGGCGGCAAGCGCCAGAAAGATCAACGGCAACAGCAGGCCCAACCCGACAAAGCCCAGCCAGGGCGCCTGCGCGCTGGACAACACGGTTAACGAAGGGCGAAACACCAACATCGTGAGCGCACTGGTGGCGACGTAGTTCCAGGCGATCGCCTGTCCGACATCCACGGACAGTCGGCGGGAGAGCTTCAGCAAGACCGACACCAGTACGCTGCAGACCACGCTCAGCAACACGTAAACCATGAAGATTCCTTGTGGGCGACACGGCGGTTCCGCTCCGCCGATATACCCGGTGTAGATGTCAACTTTCCTGCGGTGCGCCAGCCGCACCGGCGACGCTCACCGTTGCAGGGCGAATCGCTCGCGGTAGCGTGCCGGGCTCAGCTGCAGGTGCTGTCGGAAATGGTGACGTAGGGTATCCGCACTGCCGAATCCGCACACCTCGGCCACGCGGTCCACGCCCATCTCGCTGCCCTCCAGCAGCTCACGCGCGCGCCCGAGGCGCTCATGCGTCAACCACTGCTTGGGCGAGCATCCGGTGGCTTCCTCGAAGCGCCGCAAGAGCGTGCGCTCGCTCATGCGGGCGCGCTCGGCCAACACTGCCACAGGCTGTGGCTGGTCGAGGTGGCGACGCATCCACTCCAGCAGTTTGCCCAGTCCCGCGCCCTGCGCCGGCATGGGCGACTGGATGAACTGTGCCTGCCCGCCATCGCGATGCGCCGGCACCACCGCACGACGCGCGACGCTATTGGCCACTTCCGCGCCATAGTCCCGGCGAATCAGGTGCAGCGAAAGATCCAGCGCCGCCGCGCTGCCTGCCGAGGTGAGCAGCTGACCCTCGTCGACATAGAGCACATCCGGCTCGATGCGGATGCGCGGATAGCGCTCGGCCAGGGCCTCGGCATAGCGCCAATGCGTGGTCGCGCGACGATCATCGAGCAGTCCCGTGGCGGCAAGCACGAACACGCCCGAGCAATACGACAGCAAGCGCGCGCCGCGCGCATGCGCCGCACGCAGAGCCTCAAGCAGCGGCTCGGGTGGCGCCGCGTCGATGCCTCGCCAACCCGGCACGATGATGGTGCCGGCGCCAGCGAGCGCCTCGAGGCCACCATCGGCCAGCACGCGCAAGCCGCCGGCCGCGCGCATCGGGCCGCGGTCCACCGCGCACAGCCGAAAGTCGTACCAGTCGGCCAGTTCGGGGCGCGGCAGGCCGAACATCTCCACGGCGATGCCGAACTCGAAGGTGCACAGCCCGTCGTAGACCAGGGCCGCCACCTGCCGGTTGGGCGGACCGGACAGGCGTCCGGATCGTTTTGGCGGTTTCTTCATGGTGACTGGCATTCTTGCCAATGTCGGCGTAGCGCGCCAGTGCCGATACTGACGCTGTCTTTCCACTGGAGTGATTCCATGAGCAGCGTGGTGCAACGTGTCTCCCCCGCCGCCAGCGATGAAGCGCTGGCGCATTTCCAGGCCCGGCTCGGCTTCGAGACCGATTGTGCCGACGTCTATTACGCGACCCACCATGAAGCGAAGGATTTCGTGCTGCTGGACGTGCGCACGCCAACGCTCTACGCCGCCGGTCACGTGCCGGGTGCGCTCAACCTGCCCACCCGCATGATCAGCGAGCAGCGCCTGGCGGAATACTCGCCCGACACGCTGTTCGTCGTGTACTGCGCCGGCCCGCACTGCAACGGCGCCAACAAGGCGGCGGTGAAGCTCGCGCAACTTGGCCGTCCGGTGAAGGAGATGATCGGCGGGCTCACCGGGTGGATCGATGAAGGCTTCGGCCTCGAGCGTTGAGATGCAGCACGACGTCAGAATTCGCCGGGCGCATGCTCCGGATGTGCCCGAGCTCATGGCGATCTGCGCCGAGCACGCGGATTTCGAACGGCTGCCACATGTTCCCGGCGAGCGCGCCGCAGCGCTTGCCGACGCCCTCGATGGCGATACGCCTCGGCTGATGGCGTGGCTCGCTTGCATCGGCGACGCCGTGGTGGGTTATGCCAGTGCGACGGTCGATTTCTCCACGCTTGATCGTGTCAGTTATCTGCACATGGATTGCCTCTATGTGCGCGCGCCATGGCGCAACCATGCGATCGGACGCCAGCTATGGGAGCACGTGATCGCCCACGCATCAGCGCAGCGATGCGCATCCGTGCAATGGCAGACGCCCGCCTGGAACGATGGAGCAGCGCGTTTTTACCGAAGGCTGGGCGCCAACGAACATGCCAAGCTGCGCTACGTGTTGCCGCTGGACGGCGCATGACGTCGCGGAGCTGCCGCAAGCTACTCTGGCATCATCGGCAATATTGCGAAGTGGAGTTCCCATGCTGGATCTACGACCGACCTGCGAGCATTGCAACAAAGCGCTGCCACCGGCATCGACGGAGGCCATGATCTGCTCGTTCGAATGCACCTACTGCAGCGACTGTGTCGAGCTGTTGCAGAATGTCTGTCCGAACTGCGGCGGTGGATTCACGCCGCGGCCGGTGCGCCCCGCGCGGGACTGGAAGAACGGCAATTCGCTGTCACGCTACCCCGCAACAACGCAGGTGACGCATAAGCCCGTGGACCTGGCCAGGCATGCCGTGCTGGTGGCCCAAGTGAACCACCGCGCACCCGCGCAACGCTGATAGATCCGGTTCCGGCCAGCGACGCCTATTCGCGTGCAGCCAGCGCGCGATTCACGCGCAGCGCCAGCAAGGTGCACACCACACCCGAGAGCAGATAGGCACTGACCGCCGCCAGGCCGAAGCGCATCGACAAACCCAGCGCCACCAGCGGTGCAAAGGCCGCACCGATCAACCATGCCACGTCGGTGGTCAGCGCGGCGCCCGCATAGCGCAGACGCACCTCGAAATTCGACGTCACGCTGCCGGCCGCCTGCCCATACGAGAAGCCAAGCAGGAGGAAGCCCACGATGATGAAGGCGTCCTGCAATTCCTTGCCGCCGTCCAGCATCCACGGCGTGGCCAAGGCGAACAGACCGATAAGGCCCGCCGCCACACCAAGCGTGGTGCGCCGGCCGATGTGATCGGCCACGTAGCCCGACATCACGATGCCGAAGATGCCCGCCACACCGCCGAAAATCTGGATCAACAGCACGGAATCCACCGCCTGCGAGTTTTTGAGCACGATCCATGACAACGGGAAGATCGTCACCAGGTGGAACAGCGCGTAGCTGGCCAGCGCCGCGAACGCGCCGATGAAGATGTTGTAACCCTGCGTACGCAGGATTTCACCGATGCCCACGGGTTCAAGTTCACGCTCTTCCATGGCCACCGTGTATTCCTCGGTCACCACCAGGCGCAGGCGCGCAAACAGCGCCACCACATTGATGGCGAACGCCACGAAGAACGGATAGCGCCAGCCCCAGTCGATGAAGTCGCCCTCATCCAGGCTGGCATGCAGGAACAGGAACAAGGCGCTGGCCACGATGAAGCCGATCGGTGCGCTCAACTGACCGAGCATGGCGTACCAGCCGCGTCGCTCCGGCGGCGTGTTGAGCGCCAGCAGCGAGGGCAGGCCATCCCACGATCCGCCTTGCGCAATGCCTTGCAGCAGACGGAACAGGATCAGCAGTCCAATCGCCCAGTTGCCGATCTGCTTGTAGCCCGGCAGGAAGGCAATGCCCGCGGTCGCGCTGCCCAACAGGAACAACGCGATAGTGAGCTTGGTGCCGCGACTCCAGCGCCGCTGGAAACCCATGAACAACGCGGTGCCGAACGGTCGCGCGATGAAGGCCAGTGAAAAGACCGTGAAGGCGTAAAGAATGCCATCCAGGTGACTGGCGAAGGGGAACAGCACCGAGGGAAACACCAGCACGCAAGAAATACCGAACACGAAGAAGTCGAACTGTTCGGAGGTGCGGCCGATGATCACGCCAATGGCGATCTCGCCTGGCGCCACCTTGGCACGTGCATGCAGCCGCCCGATGTCTTCCGCCGTGGTAGCCGGGGCGCCGCCGTGATCAGGGAAGGTGCTTGACATAGTCATTACTCACAAAGAAGGAATATGTCGCGGCCACACTATGGCACCGCCACGCCTCTCGCGTCACTGGGAATATGGCCTGTTCCTGTTTCGCGCCGAACGGCGTACCGTTTTCCACACTGGTTGCGCCGTCGGTCATGTCTATGAAGCTGCTGCGTGGACTGCTTGTCTCCGTCGTCTTCCTGCTTGCGGGTTGCCAGACCGTATTGATGGCGCCGTCCGGCGACCTCGCCGTGCAGCAGCGCGATCTGATCATCACGTCGACATTGTTGATGCTGTTGATCATCGTGCCGGTCATCGTGCTGACGCTGTTTTTCGCCTGGCATTTCCGCGCATCCAACAAGAAGGCTCACTACGATCCCGAATGGGATCACTCCACCATTCTCGAGCTGCTGATCTGGGCCGCACCGCTGCTCATCATCATTGCGCTTGGCGCGATCACCTGGGTGAGCACGCACAAGCTCGATCCCTATCGCCAGCTCGAACGCATCAGCGCCAATCGCCCGGTACCGGCCAATGTACGGCCCTTGCAGGTGAACGTGGTCGCGCTCGACTGGAAGTGGCTGTTCATATACCCGGAGCAAGGCATTGCCACCGTGAACGAACTGGCCGCGCCGGTGGATCGTCCGATCCAGTTCAAGATTACGGCGTCCACGGTGATGAACTCGTTCTTCATACCCGCGCTCGCCGGCCAGATCTACGCCATGCCCGGCATGGAAACGCAGCTGCAGGCGGTGATCAACGCGCCGGGCGAATTCAAGGGATTCTCCGCCAACTACAGCGGCAACGGTTTCTCGGGCATGCAATTCGTCTTCCACGGCGTGACGGAGGAAGGCTTTGCGCAGTGGGTGGCGAAGGCGAAGGCCAGCGGCGGCGATCTCAATCGTGATGCCTATGTGAAGCTCGCGGCGCCCAGCGAGTACGACCCGGTGAAGTATTACGCCACGGTGGAGCCCGGCCTTTACCGCGCCATCCTCACGCACTGCGTGGACCCGGAGAATCCCTCGTGCATGACGCGCATCGACCTGAGCCCGCACGAGACCAGTGAAGGCGCTGCCGTGTCTCCCCCCG
Organism: Dyella sp. 01N36; assembly: GCF_056399745.1. Lineage (NCBI taxonomy): Bacteria > Pseudomonadati > Pseudomonadota > Gammaproteobacteria > Lysobacterales > Rhodanobacteraceae > Dyella > Dyella sp. 01N36. The sequence continues at coordinate 5,616 of NZ_JBFTRY010000033.1, read as the reverse complement.
GCCAGGCCAGCGGCATGGCCGCCATGGCAACCCATCCCCACTCCGACTGATCCGGTGGTGTCCACGATGCTTTCCCATCCCGACCTAGCCAAGCTGATCTTCGGACGACTGTCGATCGATTCGTTGCCGCTGCACGTGCCCATCGTGATGTGGACGTTCGTGGTGGTAGCCATCGGCGCGCTCGCGCTGCTCGGCGCCATCACGTACTACAAGCTGTGGGGCTACCTGTGGCACGAATGGTTCACCAGCATCGACCACAAGAAGATCGGGATCATGTACATGATCCTCGGCTTCGTGATGCTGCTGCGCGGCTTTTCGGACGCGATCATGATGCGTGGCCAGCAGGCCGTGTCGTTCGGCGCATCGCACGGGTACCTGCCGCCGGAACACTACGATCAGGTATTCACCGCGCACGGCGTGATCATGATCTTCTTCGTCGCGATGCCGATGGTGACGGGGCTGATGAACTTCGTGATGCCGCTGCAGATCGGTGCGCGCGACGTGGCGTTTCCCTTCCTCAACAACTTCAGTTTCTGGATGACGGTGGCCGGCGCGATGCTGGTGATGAGTTCGCTGTTCATCGGCGAATTCGCGCGCACGGGCTGGCTGGCCTATCCACCGCTGTCCGATATCGTGTCCAGCCCTGACGCAGGTGTCGACTACTACATCTGGGCGCTGCAGATAGCCGGCGTCGGGACCTTGTTATCGGGCATCAACCTGCTTGTGACCATCGTGAAGATGCGCGCGCCAGGCATGACGCTGATGAAGATGCCGGTATTCACGTGGACGGCGCTGTGCACCAATGTGCTGATTGTCGCCGCCTTCCCCGTGCTTACCGCCGTGTTGGCCATGCTTGCGCTGGACCGCTATGCGGGCACCAACTTCTTCACTACCGAGCTTGGCGGCAACGCCATGATGTACGTGAACCTGATCTGGATCTGGGGCCATCCGGAGGTCTACATCCTGATCCTGCCGGCCTTCGGCATTTTCTCGGAAGTCACCGCCACCTTCAGCCGCAAGCCGCTGTTCGGCTATGCATCGATGGTGTACGCCACGGTGGTGATCACSGTGYTGTCSTAYCTSGTMTGGCTGCATCACTTCTTCACCATGGGWTCGGGTGCGAGCGTCAATTCGTTYTTYGGCATCACCACSATGATCATCTCGATCCCSACSGGSGCGAAGATCTTCAACTGGCTGTTCACCATGTATCGCGGCCGGGTGGAGTTCGAGTTGCCGATGATGTGGACGGTGGCCTTCATGGTCACCTTTGTGATCRGCGGCATGACCGGCGTGCTGCTGGCGGTGCCACCGGCGGATTTCTCGCTGCACAACAGCCTGTTCCTGATCGCGCATTTTCATAACGTGATCATCGGCGGCGTGCTGTTCGGCCTGTTTGCCGGCATCACGTATTGGTTCCCCAAGGCGTTCGGCTTCAAGCTCGATCCGTTCTGGGGCAAGTGCTCGTTCTGGTTCTGGGTCTCGGGTTTCTACTTCGCCTTCATGCCGCTCTATATGCTCGGCCTGATGGGCGTGACGCGCCGCCTGAGCCACTTCGACGATCCGTCCCTGCAGATCTGGTTCCTGGTCGCCGCGTTCGGCGCCTTCCTGATCGCGCTGGGCATTGCCTGCAACATCATCCAGTTCGTCGTGAGCTTCAAGCATCGCGAAGCGCTGCGCGACGTCACCGGCGATCCATGGGGCGGACGTACGCTGGAATGGTCCACCTCTTCGCCGCCGCCGAAGTACAACTTCGCCTTTACGCCACGCATCCATGACCACGATGCGTGGTGGATGATGAAGAAGTATCGCTGGCAGCGTCCGCTGAGCGGCTACCTGCCGATCCATATGCCGCACAACACCGGCGCCGGCTTCATGATGGCCGCGCTGAGCTTCGTGTTCGGCTTCGCCATGATCTGGTACATGTGGCTGCTGGCGATCGTGGCGTTCGTGGCACTGCTGCTGGTGGCGATCGGCCACACGTTCAATTACGACCGCGAGTACTACATCCCGGCTGACGAAGTCAGCCGCATCGAACAGTCCCGCACGGATCTATTGGCCAGCCATGTCTGATATGACCTCTTCCATGACACCGGGCAGCGGCGGCCGCACGGAGCAGCTGCTGTTCCACGAGTCGGCCGATGTCCATCCGGCCAACGGCACGCTCCTGGGTTTCTGGATCTACCTGATGAGCGACTGCCTGGTCTTCGCCTGCCTGTTCGCCGCCTATGGCGTGCTCGGGCGCGAGTACGCGGGCGGACCGACTGCGCAGGAAGTGCTGGAGCTGCCCGCAGTCGCCGTGAACACCACGCTGCTGCTGCTTTCGTCCATCACCTACGGTTTTGCCGTGCTGGCCATGCAGCGCAACCGGCAGAACCCGATGCTGGTGTGGCTGGTCATCACCGGTTTGCTGGGCGCGGGATTCATCACGCTGGAGCTGCGCGAGTTTGCGCATCTGATCTCCATCGGTGCGGGGCCGCAGCGCAGCGCGTTTCTTTCCTCGTTCTTCACCCTGGTGGGGACGCACGGCCTGCACGTGACCTGCGGCCTGATCTGGATGGTGGTGTTGATCACGCAGGTACTGCGCAAGGGCTTGATCACTGCCAACAAACGACGCCTGTTGTGCCTGTCGATGTTCTGGCACTTCCTGGACGTGGTGTGGGTCGGCGTCTTCAGCTTCGTCTATCTGATGGGAGTGCTGCCATGAGCGCGCATGACGAACTGCACGCCCACGACGACGGTCACGGTCACGACGACGACCTGGGCATCCATGCCACTTTCAGSGGCTACATGACGGGCTTCGTGCTSGCRGTGATCCTSACSGYCATYCCSTTCTGGCTGGTGATGGCGCATGTGATCACCAAGTCGAGTACGGCGGCGGTGATCATTCTTAGCCTGGCAGCCGTGCAGATCGTGGTGCACATGATCTACTTCCTGCACATGAACGCGAAATCGGAAGGCGGCTGGAACATGCTGGCGCTGGTGTTTACCATCGTACTGGTGGTTATCACGCTGAGCGGGTCGATCTGGATCATGTATCACCTCAACAGCAATATGATGCCCTCGATGATGGATCCGTCGAACCTGCCCTGACGATCCGCACCTCACATCCGATACGTGAATCCCGATGAGTGTTGTTGAAGAACCGGGCCGCCGACCGCGCGGCCCCGTGGCTCTGGCTTTGCTGACCCTCTTGGGCGTGTTGCTGTTTGCCAGCTTCGTGGCCCTGGGCACCTGGCAGGTGTATCGGCTGGGCTGGAAGCGCGACCTGATCGCGCGGGTGGATGCACGCGTGCACGCCGCACCCGTGGCCGCGCCCGGGCCCGCGCAGTGGGGTGAGGTGAATGCGCAGTCGTCGGAATATCGCCATGTCCAACTGCACGGCAGGTTTCTGCATGACCGCCAGACCCTGGTGTGGGCAGCCACCGATCTGGGCAGCGGCTACTGGCTGGTCACCCCGTTGCAACAAGCCGACGGCTCAGTGGTGTTGGTCAATCGTGGCTTTGTACCGGCGGACTGGTGCGGGCTCAAAGGCAGCTGCGCGGCAGCGCCCGACGGCGACGCCAGCGTAACGGGACTGCTGCGCATCAGCGAAGCGCCGCGGCCGTTCCGCCACAACGATCCGGCACGCAACAACTGGTATACGCGCGATGTGGCGGCGATCGCCGAGGCGCGCGGACTCCAGGATGTGGCGCCGTATTTTGTGGATCAGGACGCTGCGCCGGGCACGCTCGATGTTGGCAAGCCCGCGTGGCCGCAGGGTGGGCTCACGGTGATCTCCTTCCCCAACAACCACCTGAGCTACCTGATCACCTGGTATGTGCTGGCGTTGATGGTGCTGGGGGCGGGGATTTTTGTGGCGCGGGATGAGAGGCGCCTGCGTGAACGCGGATGATGTGTGGGAGCGCACCCTGTGCGCGGCGGCCGTGCGTCGCAGGACGGCGCAGCGCCTGTCGCGCACAGGGTGCGCTCCCACAACACACGGACCCGCCTACATCTTCAGGAACGACTTGCCCTGCTTGAGCACGGTGTCGCACACCTTGGTGGTTATCTGCGATTTCAGATCGCTGGAACCCCCACCCACGCTGTTCAAGTCCATGCTCTGGCCGTTGCTGCCCTGCAGGATGCCCTTGGCGCCGCTGAGGTAACCGGGGTCATTCGTTGCGCTGCCCGTGCTGGCGGTACTGGTATCGGAGGATTTCTTCTTGCTGCCAGTGAGCTGGCCGAGCATGTCGCTGGGGTTCGAACCGGTGTTGGTGCTGGTCGCCTGGGTACTCGAACCGCCGCCGAGCTTGCCCATCAGCTGGTTCTGGATGCCCGCGGCGCCGGAATCGCCGCCCAGGAAGTTGTTCTTCATGCAGTATTGAAGGAGGCCGGCCACGTTGCCCATGCTGCCGGACGTCATGGAGCCGCCGCCGGGAATCATGCCGCCGAGTTTGCCCAGATCCTGCGCGCCGCCCGTGCTGCAAACCAGGCTCAGGCCGATGGCCACGCAGACTGTTCCGATGCTGCCGATGCGCTTGTTCATGTGTATCCCTCCGTCAGGTGCCGGCATTCAACACCCCGCGCCGTTACGACCGCGTAAGCGGAACGCAGGGATCGTACGTTTCCTACAAGAACGCGCGCCGCGATGTAGGCCCACGTACCATGGGCATGCGCCCCAACCCAACGATGGAAGACGTTTGATGAAACGACATGTAGTCCTTGCCTTGACGATCACGCTGCTCGCCGGTTGCGCCAGCTCGGGCAGCCTGCGCAATTCAAAGCCTACGGCGTCCTATGCGGGCCCGGGCAGCGCGGCGGACATCGCCTCATGTATCTCGGGCGCCTGGGCCAGCAAACCCGTGCACCTGGAGTCGTACGTGCTCTATACCGGCACGACCATCGAAATCCACAAGACCGAGAACAGTCCCACCATCGCCTTGGTGGATATCAAGCCGGTAAGCGACCACACCGTGGCCACCTACTACTCGAACTTCGATGAAGACGACACCTGGTACTTCCAGCAGGTGCAAGATTGCGTGGACCACACGCCGGCGCCGGCGCCGTAAGCACCTGGGCGGCGCTCCACGTCCCGGCCGCGGATCGCCGCCGTTCAGTCAGAGGCGGCGAAACACCAGGGACATGGACGCCCCCAGTCCGTCGCGCGGTGTACGCACTACGGTGAGCGAGTAGCCGGCCCCGTCGGCGAGTGCACGGTCGATCTTCATGCCGCCATCGACGTGGCTGACCGGCGCATCAGCCTTCAGCGATGCGCTGACCTGGGCGAAAGCCGCCGGCGCCAGCACCAGCTCGGTCACCGAGCGTGCGCGTTCCAGCCACAAGGCATCGGACATGGCGTCGTCGCCGGCCACCCACAGGCGGGCGGAGAGCATCGAGGTCACGCATCCCGTGCTGGCCACGCGCAGCACGTCGCCGTTGTCATACATCACCGTGGCGCGGGTAGCGGTGGGGTCGAGCACCACCGACTGCACGCCGGCCGTCGCCTTCAGATGGGCGATATCGATAGTGAGCGGACGAATCGGGCAACCCACCGACGCATCGTCTGCGCTTGCCGGGCCGGACAGGCCCAACCCCAGCGTTGCCAACAGCAACGCACCAACCAGCACCACCCTGCGC
>NZ_JBFTRY010000032.1:0-28393 GCF_056399745.1 Dyella sp. 01N36 | reverse complement strand
GTGCGCGACAGACCTACGGAGCGGTACACCGCTGCGTGCTTGTCGCGCACAGGGTGCGCTCCCACAGACAAGCTGGGACGCTATCCCCCCTTGGCGGCGCCCTAACACGCCCCGACCTATATTCCCGAAATCCCCCGAGAGGAATCGCAAGGACATGACCCAGTTCCGCATCGAACACGACAGCATGGGCGAGTTGAAGGTGCCGGCGAAGGCGCTTTATGGTGCCCAGACGCAGCGCGCCGTCGACAATTTCCCGATTTCCGGCATGCATTTGCCGCGCTCCTTTATCCGCGCATTGGGCTTGATCAAGGCCGCGGCCGCGGATGCCAATTTCCTGCTGGGCCACCTCAAGAAGACCCAGGCGCACGCCATCCGCAAATCGGCGCTCGCCGTGGCCGAGGGCGAGTACGACGATCAGTTTCCGATCGACGTGTTCCAGACCGGCTCGGGCACCAGCACCAACATGAATGCGAATGAGGTGATTGCCCATCTGGCCAACAAGGCGGGCGGCAAGATTCACCCTAACGACCACGTCAATTACGGGCAAAGCTCGAATGACGTCATTCCCACCGCGATTCATGTCAGCGCCACGCTGACCACCAGCGAACAACTGCTGCCGGCGCTCAAGCACCTCAAGCGCACCATCGACCGGCGTGCGCGCGAATTGCGCAACGTGCCCAAGACCGGCCGCACGCATCTGATGGATGCGATGCCGGTGACCTTTGGCCAGGAGCTTTCCGGCTGGGCCGCGCAAATTGGCAGCGCCATCGAACGCATCGAAGACAGCCTCAAGCGCATGCGCCGCCTTCCGCTCGGCGGTACGGCCGTGGGCACCGGCATCAATGCCGATCCGAAGTTCGGTGCCGCGGTGGCGCGTGAATTGAAGAAGCTGAGCGGCGTGCGTTTCGATGCGGCGGACAATTATTTCGAAGGTATGGCCGCGCAGGACGCCGCCGTGGAGCTGTCCGGCCAGCTGAAGGCGCTGGCCGTCGCGCTGATGAAGATCGCCAACGACTTGCGCTGGATGAACTCCGGCCCGCTCGCCGGCCTGGGCGAGATCGAGCTGCCGGCGCTGCAGCCGGGTTCGTCGATCATGCCGGGCAAGGTGAATCCGGTGATTCCGGAGGCCACCGCGATGGTCGCCGCGCAAGTGATCGGCAACGATGCAGCGATCACCATCGCGGGTCAGTCGGGCAATTTCCAGCTCAACGTGATGCTGCCCCTGATCGCGCACAACCTGCTGCAGTCGATCGGGATTCTGTCGAACGTCAGCGTGCTGCTGGCGGACAAGGCGATCGCCGGTTTCAAGGTGAATACGGCGCGGGTGAAGGAAGCGCTGGACAAGAATCCCATCCTTGTCACCGCGCTCAATCCGGTGATCGGCTACGAGAAGGGCGCCGCTACGGCCAAGAAGGCCTACAAAGAGAAGCGCCCGATCATGGATGTGGCGCTGGAAACCACCGGGCTCTCAAAGAGCGAACTGCAGAAGCTGCTGGATCCGATGACGCTCACGCGCGGCGGTATCCACGGCGGCGGTGGCAGCGGCGGCTGACAATGTGGGAGCCAATCCTGTGCGCGACGCTCGTGCGTTAGGTGACGCATCGCAAGTCGCGCACAGGGTGCGCTCCCACAAAGGCGGTTCCGTCAGTGCCTGGTGTCCTTGCGGCACTTCTCGACGTTCTCGTCGCTTACCGCCGTGGCATACGGCTTGAATGCATCGAGCTGGGTCGCCAGCGCGTCCTGCGCGGTTTTCATGTCCGCCACGTCCTCGCAGATCTTGGCGGCGGCCTGCTTGATGGTTGCAGCGGCTTCCTCGACTTTCTGCTTGGTTTGCTCGGCAGTGTCGGCACCGGTCATCTTGCCGGTGACGGCACCCAGCTCCTTGGTGGCAGTAGCTACGCCCGCCTTGCCCGCCTCCATCGCATGTTCGCGCATTTGCCGCGCCGCGCCGTTGTAGCGCTGCAGCAGCGAACGCTGCGCGTCGTTGATCGCCACCTCATGGCCATCGATGGCCAACTGCCCGTTCTGATCGACCGTGGCGTCGGGGGCGCCGGACGCCTTGATGGTGACTTGTCCATCATGGAGCGTGATGTGGCCGTTGATCACATCGGTATCGCCGCCGAAGATCTGGACATCATTGCCTGAGCTGCAAGCGGACGTCAGCACGGCAAGGGCGAGCACGCAGGGCAGGTAGCGGAACGACATGGCGACACTCCGTGGTGTGAGGGGTGAAGTCTGCCGCAGCTTGGGCGGCGGGAAAAGTTTGTCCCGCCTGCACCCCGCGTCCTTGCGGAAGATGCAGGCGGGACAAGACCGTCAATCAGCTGTCGTCGCGAACCCGGCGGAACCACACGGCGGCGGCGATCAGGGCCAGGCCGGCAAGCACGCCAATCCACAGGTCAGGCGAGGCGAGGAGCCCGTAGGTGTGCATGGGGGACAGTATCGCCAGAGGATCGTTGTCGTTCATGCCGCCCATGTTCAGGGCGCTGTGCCTGTCGAACACCAGGTTGGAGCCCGGGAACACGCTCAACAGTGCGCGCTGTACGACGTTGGCCCAGAACCACGCGGAGGACAGGTTAAACAAGCCCATGATGCCGAACCAGCTCACCAGCAGACCGAGCACCACCGGCACCGCCACCGCCCACAGGAAGGGCTTGCTGCGTGCGCCGGCCGAGCAGAGCATCAGCCAGCCCACCGCGGGCAGGGCCCAGAGTGCATACAGCGGGACATTGCTGACCAGCGAGGCCACGGCGCGCAGCGGATGGCTCAGTGCCAGCAACTGCCACACGTTGATGCCATGGAAGGACAGCACGATGGAGAAGATGAACAGCTGCAACAGGCCGCAGATGATGCTGACCACGACCGCGATGACCGGCGCCACGATGGCGGCACTGACGACCTTGGACAACACGGTGCTCGTGTTGGAAATCGGCAGGGATTTCCAGAACAGCACGCTGCGGTCGCGGCGGTCGTCATAGAGCGAGCCGAGGCAGTAGAACAGCACCACGATGCCCATCACGATGCCGATGAATCCCATCGAGGAAATCATCGCCACGTCGGCCGCCGCACCGACCTGTTTCCAGTCGCCGGCATCGGCGTGCTGCATCATCATCTGGATGTCGTTGCCACCGATGCGTACGCCATGACGCGCGCTGAGCACTTCGGCGGTGATGATGGCCATCACGTTGAGCACCAGGAAGACGCCGCCCGTGACAATCGGGGCCCACAGGAAGCCACCGCGGTGCTCCCAGAATTCTCGCTTCAGCAACCAGTAGAAGGTTTTCATGCGTAGGTTCCCTTCATGGTGGCAACAAACAGGTCGCTGACCGTCGGGCGACGGACTTCGCCCATGCTTTCCAGCGTGGCGCGGTCGGCGCCGTCGAACAGGAAGATGCTCTTGCCGAACACCTGTCGCTCATCGAGCGGCTTCATGCTGCGGGCGGTGGCGGCCTTGTCGGCACTCACCATCACCTCGGCGAATCGTTCGCCAACCGTGTCCATGTCGGTATCCAGCACGATCTTGCCGTCGCGGATGAACATCAGGTCGGTGAGGATGTTTTCGATCTCCTCGACCTGGTGGGTGGTGACGATGATCGTCTTGTTCTCGTCGAAATAGTCTTCCAGCAGGCTCTGGTAGAACTGCTTGCGGTAGAGGATGTCCAGGCCCAGCGTGGGCTCATCCAGCACCAGCAGGCGGGCGTCGATCGCCATCACCAGCGCCAGGTGCAGCTGCACGATCATGCCCTTGGACATCTGCTTCACGCGCTGATTGGGAGTGAGCTTGGTGCGCGCCAGGAAGGCTTCGCACTTGGCCCGGTTGAAGCGCGGGTGCACGTTGGCCACGAAATCGATGGCCTCGCTTACCCGGATCCAGCGCGGCAGCACCGCCACGTCGGCGATGAAGCACACCTGTTCCATCAGCTGGTCGCGCTGCGTGCGTGGATCGAAGCCCAACACATTCAACTCGCCCTTGAAATCGGTGAGGCCGAGGATGGCCTTCAAAGCGGTGGTCTTGCCGGCCCCGTTGGGACCGATCAGGCCCACGATGCGGCCGGACTCGATGCGAAAGCTCACGTCGTTCAGGGCGTGYGCATTCTTGTAACTCTTGTTCAGACCAATGGCCGTGACGACCGCGTTCATGACTGGCTCCCTTCGCTGCCCGCGCTATTGGGGGCTTCGCGCAGCAGGGTCTTCAGGTCCAGCCCCAGGCGTTGCAGGCGGGCGAAGAGCGCGGGCCATTCCTCCCGCAGGAAGCGCTCTCGTTCGGACTTGAGTAGCGCTTCCCTGGCTCCATCGATGACGAACATGCCCAATCCCCTCCTTTTTTCCACCAGTTGATCGTCGACCAGTTCCTGATACGCCTTGGAGACGGTGAGCGGATTGATTTGGAAATCCGCAGCAACCTGGCGTACTGACGGCAGCGGGTCGCCCTCGTTCAAGGCGCCGTCCAGAATCATCGCCACAACGCGTTCGCGGAGCTGGCGGTAGATCGGGACGCTGTCGTTCCAGGTGATGGTCATACTGTTATTCCTTGCTGATACGGCCGAACTTGGTGCTACCGAAAGAATAGTAGGGCATGGCCAGCTGGCTCCCGAGCACCACGTTGGAGGTGGCTTCGGCGGACAGCAGCGGGGCAGTGCTCAGGGTGGCGACGTTGGCGTCGGCCAGCATGGCGGCGGCGCGGAGGTCTTCAGCCGACGGGCGGACCGTGACCGGAGCCAGGTCGATGACCTTGACGCCGTTGATCTCACTGACGGGGGGACTGTTGAAGTTGGAGTTGATGGCGGCCAGGCCAACCGTAGTAAACAAGGCGGCGGCGGTCAGGGCTAGCAGGTTATTCGCTTTCATGGCGTTCTCCTTTAGTGCTCTCGTGAACCGGTGTTGTAGTGAACTATAACACCATATCCTCAGGCGTCAATAGCTGGGATTGAAATTCGCAACATGACTGATGGCCTATAAAGCTGAACGAGGTCCGGGGCGGGCCTGGGCCCGGAAGCTGGCGCTTATGGTGTCCAGGGAGGCAGGTCGGCGGCAGAGCCAGCCATCAGCCATCGCAGGTGACAGGCATCACCTCCACGCGCGCGCTGCGGGCAGCGTGCTTCAATGACCTTCGTTGCTATGGGTACAAGGAACGCTGCATGGACGTCGGTCTGGCTGGGCATGTCGTCGTGATCACCGGCGCGAGCAAGGGCATTGGCCTGGCGTGTGCGCAGGCCTTTGCGCGCGAAGGCGCGAAGGTGGTCGGTATCTCCCGCAACCTCGCGCACCTGCATGCCGCACAGCACGACCTCGAGCGCGAAGGACTGCGCATGGACGTTGCTGCGGCGGACCTGCGCGAGATCGTCGCCGCGCAGATGGTGGCCGAATACATCGAGAACGAATTCGGCCCGATCGACGTCCTGGTGAACTGCGCGGGCGCCGCGCGCCGCACGCCCATCGCGGATCTGCACGCCGATGCGCTGCATGACGCGATGCAGGCGAAGTACTTCACCTATATGCACATGATCGACCCGGTGATCCGTCGCATGGCGGCACGCGGCCACGGCAGCATCGTCAATGTGGTGGGGCAGGGCGGCCGGCAGGTCAGTCCCGTGCACATCGGCGGTGGAGCGGCCAATGCGGCCTTGATGCTCGCTTCGGTGGGCTATGCCAGTGCCTATGCATCCAAAGGCGTGCGTGTGAACGTGATCAATCCCGGACCGACACGTACCGGGCGTTTGCAGGAGGGCCTCGATGCCTTGGCGCGCGCCAGTCATCGGTCCATCGATGAAGTGCTGGCTGACCAGCTGGCGGAAATTCCCATGGGGCGCATGGCCGAGCCGCGCGAGATCGCCAACGTCGCCGTGTTCCTCGCCTCGCCGCTGGCCAGCTATGTCACGGGTGCGGTGATTCCCATGGATGGCGGCAAGACCGGCGTGGCCTGATGGTTGCCTTTTGTCATCGGACGTAAAGACGTCCATACGGTCGTGTGCGATGGATGGCATGCATTGATCGACCAGGCGATCGACGCTACGGCCTTTCGGATGTAGTCACCGGAAACTGCTGCGCCGCGCCAGGGAATTCGCAGGTTCATGCAAGGCCGCACACTTCGACGCTGCCAGGTTGTGCTTCGTGTGACTATTCACGTTTCTTTTATGCCGGTTTCTTTAATCGTCTCTGCCGAGTGACGAGGTGCCGCTGTGCCAGCGCGCGAAACCGGTCGAAGGGCCCGATTTCATGCGTTGCGCACATGCTCCACGGAATGCTGGTCAGCACCTGATCGTGGATGCCGCCCATGCGGAGCAAGCCATCGTCAGCAGGGGCATGAGTGTGGAGACGCCGTAGAGGGCAGGGTTCATTGGCGTTGGCCAATCGGTTTCCGCGGATCGTGTGGGTTCGTTGGTAGAGGCAGCAGCGCAGGGGACGGGGATTGCCTGATCAGCCAGCCCGTTTCCGACGTTCCGTCACTGACCCAGGGCGACATTCCATGCGGCAGCTACGTCATGTTTGTTGGGGTTTACTGCTGGTGGGAGGCTGGATGGTGGCGAGCGCCGATGCGCAGCCCCTCCAGGACGCAGCGCACGGCGTCGCGCAGCCAGCTCCCGCGACTTCGGCGCCCAGCAGCGACGCCTCGGCGCAAGTGGCACCCGCCGGGGTGGCCCGCGACCTTACGTTGAAACAGATGGGCGTCTACGGCGCCATCAAACTGCGCGGGCAGGACCCCAACGGCACCTTGAATGTGGCCGTGCGCAACGACGAGGTGGTGACTGGCGCGAAACTGCGGTTGGTCTACACCTATTCGCCGTCGCTGATCTATTCGCTCTCGCACCTCAAGGTGTTCCTCAACGGCGAGGTGGTCGCCACGCTGCCCTTGGACAAGGAGCAGGCGGGGCAGACGGTGAGCAAAGATGTCGTGCTCGATCCGCGCCTGTTCACCGACTTCAACCGTATCGGTGTGCAGATGATTGCGCACTACTCGCTCGATCACTGCGAGGACCCGTATCACACCTCGTTGTGGACCGACATCAGCCCCGATACCACGCTCACGCTCACTACCTCGGAAATCGGGCTGCCCAACAGCCTCGCCTTGCTGCCGGCGCCTTTCTTCGATCGCCGTGACAACCGGCCGTTGGTGGTTCCCTTCCTGCTGCCCGCACATGCCGATGCGCAGACGCTGCGTGCGGCAGGCGTGGTGTCGTCATGGTTCGGCGCGTTGGCCGGCTGGCGCGGTGCACGCTTCCCGGTGGCGCAGACGCCGCCGACGGATGGGCATGCCATCGCCTTCGCCCTGCCCAACGCGATGCCTGAGGGCGTGAAGCTGGGCGATATCAAAGGTCCCACGGTCATCGTGATGGCCAATCCGGCCAGCCCGCCGCAGTCAGGTCGCAAGCTGCTGGTGCTGGCCGGGCGCGACACCAAGGAGTTGCAGGAAGCGGCCAATGCGCTGGTGCTTGGCCAGGTGGGCATGTCCGGTGACCAGGCCATCGTGAAGTCGGTGGATCTGGGGCCGGAGCGTCGACCGTACGATGCGCCGAACTGGGCGCCGGTGGATCGCCCGGTCAGCTTCAAGGAACTGGTCACCGATCCGGCGCAGCTCGAAGCGGCCGGCTTCAATCCGCAGCCGATCCGCGTCGACATGCGCCTGCCGCCCGATCTGTTTGCGTGGGCGCGCCGCAGCGTGCCGTTGAACGTGCACTACCGATACACGGCGCCGTCCAACTACAACGACTCGGTGCTCAATATCGGCGTCAACGATCAGTTGCTGCGCTCGCTTCGCTTGCGCCCGGCCGATCCTTCCGGCGTCGAGAGGCAATTCAACGTGCCTCTGCTGTCCAGTTCCGAGGCGCGCGGTGCGGAAGAGATTCGCGTGCCGGCGCTGCGCATCGGCAGTACCAATCAGTTCCAGTTCCAGTTCCACATGGATTCGCAGAAGACCGGGCTGTGCGTTACCGCGGCTACCGACAGCGCACGTGCGGCAGTGGATCCCGATTCGAACGTCGACTTCAGCCAGTTCGTGCACTACACGGCGATGCCGAACCTGGCGTTCTTCGCCACCAGCGGGTTCCCGTTTACGCGCATGGCGGATATGGCCGATACGGCCGTGGTGATTCCCGATGCGCCAGACGCGCACGAACAGGAAGCACTGTTCACCATGCTCGGACAGCTCGGACGCTGGAGCGGACTGCCGGCCCTGCGTGTATCGGTGGTGCCTGCCGGCGCGGTGGAATCGGTGCGCGATCGCGATCTTCTGGTAATCGGCACAGGTACCGCCGGGGAGCTGATGGCGAAGTGGGGCAAGGGCTTGCCCATGCTGATCGAACGCAGCGAGAACGATTTGTCCGTGCGTGAACTCACTGATCGCCCCCAAGGGCAGGGCCCGGTGGCGCGCGCTGCGATGAGCGTGAATGGACCGACCGCCGCCTTCGTGGGTTTCCAGTCGCCGTACACCAAGGGCCKGAGCGTGGTGGCGCTGGCGGCCAATGCGTCCGATCGCCTGGGTGATCTGCTCGACGTGCTCGGCGACGACACCAAGCTGGGCGAGGTACGCGGTGACCTCACCGTGGTGCGGCAGAAAGTGGTGGTGGGCCTTAGCGTGGGCGATACCTATTACGTGGGACATCTGCCGTGGTACGCCTGGCTGTGGATACATATTTCCCGATATCCGGCCTTGATGGCGCTGGCCGGCATACTTGCGGGCCTGTTCGTGGCACTCACCGTGTTCTGGGCGCTGGGTCGGCTCGCCGCACATCGACTTGAGCGGTGATCCATGCGCCGCGCCTCGATTCCGTTGCTACGCGCGCTGCTGGTGGTCGGCGTGACCTTCGCCTCCAGCCATGTACAGGCTGCATCCTGCGCATGGCCGGACTGGGAGCACTTCAAGCAGGGCACGCTCAGTGCCGACGGCCGCGTGGTCGATGCAAGCACGCCCGAACAGGTCACCGTGTCCGAGGGGCAGGCGTATGCGCTGTTCTTCGCGCTGGTGGCGAATGATCGGGCAACGTTTGATCGCGTGCTCAACTGGACCCAGAACAACCTCGCGCAAGGCGATCTGACCAGGCATCTGCCGGCCTGGCAGTGGGGGCGCCAAACAAAGAAGGATGCCGCCCAGGTCTGGGGCGTGCTCGACGGCAATGCAGCCTCCGATGCCGATATCTGGATCGCCTATACGCTGCTCGAAGCGGGGCGCCTGTGGCACGAGCGCAGCTATACAGCGTTGGGTACGGTGCTGGCTCAGGCCATCGTGGCGAAGGAAACGGCGGTGTTGCCAGGACTCGGCCGCACCGTATTGCCCGGTCCCGCGGGTTTTCATCCGCAGGACGACGTGTGGCGACTCAATCCCAGTTATGTCCCGCTGCAGGTGATGCGCCATCTGGTGAGTGCGTTGCCGCAGCAAACGGAATGGAAGGCCATCCTCGACAGCTCGACCAGGCTGGTCACCGGCACGGCGCCGCATGGCTTCTCCCCCGATTGGGTGATGTACAAGCGCGACCAGGGCTTTGTCGCAGATCCGGCCAGCAAGGCTGAAAGCGCGTACAACGCGATACGTGTGTATCTGTGGGCCGGACTGCTGGCGCCGGATGCGCCGGAGCGTGCCGCGGTGCTCGACACGTTCCGCCCGCTGGCTGAATTCGTCGCCGCGCATGGTTTTCCGCC
Source organism: Dyella sp. 01N36 (assembly GCF_056399745.1). Classification (NCBI taxonomy): domain Bacteria; kingdom Pseudomonadati; phylum Pseudomonadota; class Gammaproteobacteria; order Lysobacterales; family Rhodanobacteraceae; genus Dyella; species Dyella sp. 01N36. The sequence goes on along the minus strand of NZ_JBFTRY010000032.1, from coordinate 18,760 downwards.
TGAGCGCGTGGACACGCAAACCGGCGTCGCAGCCAGCAACGAAGGCAATGCCGGTTTTTCCGCCGCGGTGGCGCCGTATCTCGCTGCTCTTGGCCGCAACGAGCTCGCGCAAGCGCAGGTGCAACGCACGCGCACACTCGCCGCGCAGTCGCCGCTTGGCTATTACAGCCAGGTGCTGACCTTGTTCGGTCTTGGCCATCTCGATGGCTTGTACCGCTTCGATGCGAACGGCGCAGTCGTTCCTGCCTGGACCTCGACGTGTCCCGCAGCGCACTGAATCATTTGTTCGCACCTGCCATCGCGCTGCTGGTTGCCGGTGGCGCCATGCCGTCGCTGGCGTTGGCGCAGACCACGGCGGGCGCACCCAGTCCGGCGATGAAACAGCTGCTCGATTCAGCGCGCGTATGGCAGGCCAAGAATCGTCCGGATATGGCGCGCGGCATCGTGGAGAAAGCCCTGCTGGTCGATCCCGCCCAGCCGGACGCGCTGGCCTTGATGGGGCAGATCGAGCTCAGCTCCAATCGACCTGCTGAAGCGGCAAAGATGYTGCAGCGGCTGCAGGCGCTTTATCCCAGGCATCCGGCCACGCTCGAATTGGCGGATGCCTATCGTCTTGCGACCACCGACAAGACCGCGCTGGCGAAGGCGCGCCTGGCGATGCACGCCGGCCAGTCGCAAGAAGCGTGGCAGCAGATGCAGGCGCTGTTTCCGCGCGGTGCGCCCAATGGATCGCTGGCTGGCGATTACTATCGCGCGATGTCCGCGGCAGGCCAGCGCGACAAGGCCTTGAATGAACTGCGCGAACGTGTGCGGCAGGATCCCGATGATCTGGGCCTGGCCATGACGCTGGCAGACATGCTGACCGATCGCGCGTCGACGCGACTGGAAGGCCTGGACATCATCTATCGCCTCTACCAGCGGCAGGATGCCAACCGTCCGCAAGCCCTGGAACTGTGGCGACGCGCGCTCAACAGTGCCGGCAGCGATGATCCCGCGTACTACGTGTGGTATCAGCGCTACCTCAAGGAAGTGCCCAACGACGACAGCGCCAAGGCAGCGCTCGCTGCGCTGGCCAAGAAGGGCGGCGCCAGCTACGTGCCGCCGCCGAAGGGTGCAGCGCCGTCCAGCGAAACGTCGACGACGTCCTCTGCACCGGTGCGCTCCTCCACCTCTCGCCAAGGCGAAGCGGTTGGTGAGCAAGGCCTGGCCAAGATGCGCGAAGGCAAGCACGACGAAGCGCGTGCCTTGTTCGCGCGAGCGCTTCAGCTCGATCCGGACAACGCCGGCAAATGGCGCAGCCTGATGGCCACGGCGACGTTCTGGGGCACCCTGTCCAAGGCGCGTGCGGCCAACGATCAGGGGCACCCGGAGCAGGGCGAAACCCTCGCCCGCGAGGCGCTGCGCCAGCAGCCCAACCAGAGCGATGCCAAGAAGGTGCTGGCGACCTCGCTGATCGCGCAAGAGAAATGGGCTCAAGCCGAGGCAGTGCTGCGCCCGATGGTGGAGGCGGAGCAGCCGGACGTCGATGCGCTGGAATTGTTGGCCAAGGTGTTGATCGCCACGCATCGCACGCAAGAGCTCACGCCACTCATCGCGCAGGTGGAGCAGCGCTATAACGGTTCCAGCGACGCCATGATCACCCTGCGCGCGCAACTGCTGTCCATCGAAGCGGATCAGCTGATTGCCGACGGTAAAAGCGGCGCAGCCGTATTGAAGCTGGAAGATGCTGTACGCCTGACGCCCAAGAATGCCTGGCTGCGCTACACGCTGGCCCGCCAATATCGCGACCTGGGTCTGCCCGCCTTGGGTCGTTCGGTGATGGAAGACGGCCTGCGCGTGGCGCCCGCACCCGACATGCGCTACGCCAGCGCGCTCTATCTCAATTCGCTTGACGATATCGACACCGCCAGCAGCGTGCTTGCCCAGGTGCCAGCGAGCGAGCGTTCCGACGGCATGCGCGAACTCGCGGCCAACCTCAAGGCGCAACGAGACCYGCGCGAAGTACATCAGCTTGAAGCTCAAGGTCGTCAAGAGGAGGCGCGAGCGCTGCTGGACCGGATTGCGCTGTACGTGCGCCATGATCCTCAAATGCTCGCGAGCGTCGGACGAGAGTGGATCAGCCTGGGCGAGCCCGACAAAGGCTTGAAGTTGGTGCACGATTGGCTGGATGCGCACCCTAACGATCCCGCCGTCGGCGTGCGCCTGCGTTATGGCGAGCTGCTTGGTGCAGCCAATCGTGACGAGGAGTGGCGCAGGTGGATTGCCGATGCGCGATCACGCCCCGGAGTCACGCCCGAACAGCAGGCGCAGTTCGACGACCAGCTGCTGCGCTTGTCCATGCGCAAGGCCGCGCGGCAGATCGATGCAGGCGATCTCGCGGGAGCCGACCGCACGCTGGACGACGTACCCGAACACAGCAAGCAGGAAAAGCGCTGGCTGCTTGCCCAGGCCGATTTACGCGAGGCCCATCGCGATTATCGCGGCGCGCAAGCTTATGCCCGCAAAGTCTTGGTGGATTATCCTGGCGATGCCGACGCGCGACTCACCATCGCGCGCATGGAAGAGCGCATGGGGCATCGCAAGGCCGCGTTGGCCATGGTCGACGAGGTGCTGGCCGATACCCCGCCGGACGATGTCGATACGCGTCTGGCCATCGCGCGCCGTTACACCGCCCTGGGCCGCAACGAGCAGGCGCGCGCCGTGGTCGATCCCTTGCGGCAGCCGTATACCGATCGCTCCGATGTCACCCTGCAGTCGGGTCGCATTGAACAGTCGCAAGGTCACTACGACGAAGCAGCCCAGCTGTACCGCACGGCGTTGACGCAGGAGCAGGCCGAGGGCGAAACCCCCAGCCCGGACGACGGACTCACCTCGGCGCAGCGTGCCTTGCAGGGTCTGGACGATCGCCGGCAGGGGCAGGTGGCCACCGGTGTGCTGCAGTCCAATGAATCGGGCAGCAGCGGCATGTCGCGCCTGGATGCCACGGAAATTCCGGTTTACCTGCGTCTTCCAGATGGCTATACAGGGCACTACTTTTTCCATGCCGACACGGTCCTGCTCAATGCTGGCACCTTGCCGGCGGACCGGTTCGATCCTGCCTTCGAGTTCGGCAAGATCGCCGCGCTTGGCAATGCCGGGCTGCGCCCCCTGGATCAGACCGACAAGGGTGTCGCGCTGGCGGCCGGCTACGACTTCAACGGTGCGAGCAACAGCTGGCGCGCCGACATCGGCAGTACGCCGATCGGTTTCACCGTCAACAGCATCCTCGGCGGATTTCTCTATCGCCACGATTTCTACGATGCATCGGTGACGCTGGATGTGTCGCGCCGTCCGGTGACCAGCAGCCTGGTGTCGTATGCCGGAGCGCGCGATCCGGTTACCGGCGAGGCCTGGGGCGGCGTGGTGCGCAGCGGTTTCACCGTGCGCGGCGCACAGGATCTGGGCCGCACGACGCTGTTCGCATCCGTTGGCTTTGGCGTGCTCACCGGCGAGAACACCGAGACCAACCATGAGTTCAAAGTACGGACCGGCATCGACGTGCCGGTCTACGTGGGCGTCGATCAACAGTTTTCCAGCGGCCTGGTGATCAACTACTGGCACTACGCCAACAACCAGCATTTCTACACCTTCGGCAACGGCGGCTATTACAGCCCCGGCCGCTATTTTTCGGCCTCCATCCCGTTGGATTGGACCGGTCGTTACAGGCGCTGGTCATGGGAGTTGGAGGCCTCGGTCGGGAACTCTTCCACCAACGAGGAGGAGGCGCCGTACTTCCCCACGCGCCCGGATCTCCAACAGCAGGCGGTGGCCCGCATGGCTGCCGCGGATGTGGGCTCGCCGTATTTCGGCACCGGTTCGGGCGGCGGCTTCAGCTATACGGTGGCAGCGGCGCTGGAATACCGGCTCACGCCGCACTGGGTGATCGGCACGCGCTTCAAGCTCGATCGTTCACGCGATTACGCGCCCAACCTTGGCACGATTTACCTGCGTTACTTCTTCGACCAGCAACGGCTGCCCGTGCCGTTCCCGCCCAACCCCGTCAAACCGTATTCCACGTACTGACGGGATCACCTTGCCGCTAGGGACGAGAGTCGTGACGAACCTGCCTCCATCGCCTTACGAATCGACCGATCGAGCGACGCCACGTGCGTTGCTGCGACTGAATCAGTCGCTGGCCATCGAAGGCCTGCCGTCGTCGTTGTCGGCGCTGGCGACCGGGCAGGTGTACGCGGTGTACGCCAGTCGCTCGCCGGCACGCGACGCGCTGTTCTGGAAGACCGCGGCGCATGCGCTGCTCACGCCGGTGACCGTGCTTTCCACGCGGTCGGCGGAGGATGTCGCGCAGGCACTGCACCAGCACGGCATGGATATCGACCACCCGGGTGCGGTGCATCCCAAGTCCAATGTGTGCAGTCTGAAGATCCCGCCGAACCGCGACGGTTGCGACGTGCTGATGGAATCCTTGCAGGCGCTGTCCGCGCAATGTGCGACGCCCGCAAGCCAGTTTCTGGTCGAAGGCGTGGCGACCTGTTTTGCCTGGCAGGATCGGGCGGCGCTGATCCGGCAGGGTGCTGCACTGGCAGGCTGGTGCGCACAGACGCGGCACACCGTGCTGCTGGTGATGTTGCCGCCGCTGGTGGAGCAGAGCGGTGACTTCCGGCCGCTCACGGATTTCCAGATCCAGTTCGCGGGCGCCGCGCAACTGGTGCATGTGCAAGGCGAGTTTCGTTGGGAGGTGGCGTTCTGGCGCGACAATCGCGGGGCACTATCGGCCAGCGAATCCATTCCGCTGCGCTTTTCGGCCAATGATCACCGCTTGATCGCGGTGCCGGACGATCCCGCCAGCGGCGAAGTGGCCGGCATGCTCGCACCCGATGAGAGCGTGGTGATGGTGGCCCAGGGCACGGTGGCGCGCGAGCGGGTGGTGCCCAAGGGTTGGCAGGTGTTGCCGGACAATGAGGCGTTGGTATCGGCGGCCAGTCGGGCGGTGGCGGCCACGGTGATCCTGCACTACGGCATCAACGAAAGCGTCGCTTCGTTGGCCAGGCAGGTGAACTACCTGCGCCGCCAATGCGGCAAGGCACTGAAGATCCTGATCCGCGAAGACAACGTCAGTATCCGCTACGAGTTGCTGATGCTGACGTTGGGCGCCAACGCCATCATTGCGCGCAGCATGCCGATGGCGCAGGTCGAAATCGCGGTGGATGGCGTGCAAGGGCAGCTGTTCTCGCGCCCCGTGCCGGACGACTACCTCGGCGCGCTTTCGGCGGCGATGCGCGATTCCACCACCGGCTACGTGCCGGCGCAGCGCTTTATCCAATTGGTGCGCGAGGCAGTGGAGCGCAGTCGCCCGATACGCCTGCCCAACGTCTTGCTGCGGCTGCCGCTGGAGCCGGACGTGGCCGGCATCGATGCGCTGCAGGCCTGCCGCATCCGTCGCACCGGCGATCTGTGCACGGCCAGCGGCGACAGTCTGTATCTGTTCTTTTTTGCCTGCCACGTGGAGAACGCTGGCGAGGCCATGGAGAAGGTGTTCGAGCGGCCGCTATCGGAGCTGTTTCGCGGCGAGCTGCGCTGCGGTGACCGCGAAACCATTATTTCCACGCTCAATGGTCTCGCAGAGGAAATCGCCGAACTGCCGCCGCCCGATTACACCGGCCTGGTCGCACCTCCCGAACCGATCGCCTCGCCTGCGCCACCGGTCGCCGAATCGTCGGCAGAGAGCGTCATGACCGAGGCGGCACCGTCCGGACTTCCCTTGCTCGGCAGCGTGGAGGCGATCAACGCGGCGGCCGCCACCATGCGCCGTCCACCACGTCCTGCATCGCTGCCGCTGAAGGCAGGGAGGTGAGACGCGCATGAGCACCTTCCTGGGGTACTTCATCTTGGGCCTGATACTGGCTGCGCCGCTATGGTGGCTGTCCTGGCGTTTCCGGCTGGGCTCCTTGTGGTCGCGCACCCAGTCCTTGCTTCGTCGGCGCAAGATCCAATTGCCGCCGCCGCTGGAAGGCCTGGTCATACTCGGCAAGCGCCAGGGCGGCKCGGGAAAGAAGGCATGAAGACGATTGCCATCATCGCCTCCGTTGGTGGTGCAGGACGCACCATGCTCACCGCGTCGCTGGCAGGCTTGCTGTCGGAACGCCGGCACGCGGTACTGGCGGTGGAATGTGATCCGCGCAATGTGCTCACGTTCTATTGCGGCTTGCGTACGCCGGCCCAGCGTGGACTCCACTCGCAGGTGCTTGCGAGCAACGATGACTGGAGCGATGCAGCGCTGCAGACGGACGACGGCGTGCTTTGGCTGCCCTGGGGTGGCGCGCGTGGCGATGCTGCACTCGCCTCGAGCGCGGCGATGTCTGCGGCCCTGCACGAGCAGCCTGCCTGGTTGCGCGATCTGCTGGCTCGGGTGGATCTGCCCGGCCACGGCGTGACCCTCATCGATACGCCGGCGTGGCCTTCCGTTTACGCCGCGCAAGCCATGGCGGCGGCCGACCTGGTGATGGTGGTCCTGCCACCCGCACCGCTGGCCTGCGCCACGCTGCCGCGCCTGCGCAGTGAACTGAAGTCACTCGGCAAGGAAACGGTGTACGTGGCCAATGGCGTGTCGCCGGCCTCGCAATTGCACACCGACATACTCGCCTTGTTGCGCGACACGTTGGGCTCGTCACTTTCTACCTACCGCGTGCATGCCGACAGCGGCATTCCCGACGCGCTTGCCCGCAACGAGAGCTTCGTGCACAGCGCACCGCATTCGCAGGCAGCGCACGATATGCAGGGCCTGGCGACCTGGCTGTCGAGCTGGGTTCGACGCGCCTACCAGCCTGGCACGGCGGCGGGAGGTTCGGCATGAGCACGCCGGGCGCCACTTCGGTCCTGTCGCGTTTGCGCCGCACGCTGGCGCAGCAGCTTGGCGTAGATGCCGAGGCAGGCCGCGGTACGTGGTTGCTGCGGCTGGTGTTTCGTCAGCCCACGCCGGGCCAACGCGATTGGCCTGCCTGGTGGGCCGAGCGACTGGCACGGCGACTGCGCGTCGAGCTCGCTGTCGCTGAAGGCGAGGGCATGGGCACGTGGCTCAAACGGATCTTCTTCCGTCCCCATCGCCGTCGCGTGCGCTTGTCCGCCAATCTGCGCAGCGCGCGGCATCATCGCGGCGCACGTCGTCGTTCGATGTTGCTGGGCCGCCTCGGTCATTGGCTGGCGCCGGTGCATGGCATCGCGGGCCGGGCAGGGCATGCGGTGACTTCAAAGCTTCCGTCGGTGCCGTGGGCCCGCATTGGCGAGCGCGTGAATCATTGGTCGTCCGGACTGGATCGCGTGCCTCATCTCAAGCCGGTGATCCTGCTGCTCGCCCTGATGGTGGCCGTGGGGTTCTGGACCACGCCCTTGCCCATCGCCGACCAGTTCCGCCTGTTTGTCGCGGTGCTGGTGGTGATGGTCCTGGCGCGGCGGATCCCAGGTCGCTGGCCGACCATGCTGATGGTGTCGCTGTCGATCCTGATGACGGGACGCTACATGTGGTGGCGCGTCACGCAGACGCTCAACTTCGCCACGCCGGTCGAGGCCTTGTTCGGCTATCTGTTATTTGCGGCGGAAATCTATACATGGATCGTGCTGTTCTTCGGCTACATCCAGACCGCGTGGCCGTTGAACCGCCAGCCCAAGCCGCTGCCCGACGACACCGACAGCTGGCCCACGGTGGATGTGTATATCCCCACCTACAACGAGCCGCTTTCCGTGGTGAGTCCTGCGGTGCTCGCCGCCAAGAGCATGGACTGGCCGCACGACAAGCTGCGCGTCTACCTGCTCGATGACGGCAGCCGCGAGCAATTCCATCGCTTTGCCAACGAGGTTGGGGTGGGCTACCTCACCCGTGAAGAACATCGCTACGCCAAGGCCGGCAACATCAATCACGCGCTGTCCATGACCAGCGGCGAATTCATCGCCATCTTCGACTGCGACCATATCCCCACGCGCTCCTTCCTGCAGACCACCATGGGCGAGTTCATCGCCGACCCCAAGTGCGCGATGGTGCAGACGCCGCACCACTTCTTTTCGCCCGATCCGTTCGAGCGCAACTACGACACTTTCATGCGCATCCCCAACGAGGGTAGCCTGTTCTACGGCTTGATCCAGGACGGCAACGATTTCTGGAATGCCACCTTCTTCTGCGGATCGTGCGCAGTGATTCGCCGAGCTCCATTGATGGAAGTCGGCGGCATCGCCATTGAAACCGTCACGGAGGACGCGCACACCTCACTCAAGATGCATCGTCGCGGCTACCGCACGGCCTATCTGCGCATCGTGCAGGCGGCGGGTTTGGCCACGGAGAGCCTGTCCGGACATATCGGCCAACGCATTCGCTGGGCACGCGGCATGGCGCAGATCTTTCGCATCGATAACCCATGGTTGCGCAAAGGCCTCACGTTCTTCCAGCGCATCTGCTACAGCAACGCCATGCTGCATTTCTTCTACGGCATTCCGCGGCTGATTTTCCTGTGCATGCCAGGCGCCTTTCTGTTCTTTGGCCTGCACGTCTTTGCTGCGGATGCGCTGTCGGTGATGGCTTATGTGTTGCCCTACCTGTTCGTCTCGGGCATGGCCAACTCGCGCATCCAGGGCCAGTACCGCCATTCGTTCTGGGCCGAGGTCTACGAGTCGGTATTGGCCTGGTACACGGTGTTGCCTACCACGGTGGCCTTCATCAATCCGAAGAAGGGCAAGTTCAATGTAACGGCCAAGGGCGGCCTGATCGAGCAGGAGTATCTCGACTGGGCCACCTCCAAGCCTTACGTGTGGTTGTTGGCGCTCAACTTGTGCGCCCTGGTGGCAGGCATCGTGCGCATCTTCACCACCCAGCGCGACGAGCCGGCGACCGTGCTGATGAACATGGTGTGGGCCTTGTTCAACGTGGCGATGCTGGGCGCCGCCGTGGGCGTGGCGAAAGAGGCTCGGCAAGTGCGCGTATCCCATCACGTGCCGCTGGTCGTGCCCGCAACCCTGGTACTGCCCGACGGCAAGACCATCGCCTGCCGTACGGAAAATTATTCGACCGGCGGCCTGGGCATCATCCTGCCCGAGCCCATGGAACTGGATCGCGGCAGCCCGCTGGGCGTGGCGCTATCGCGTGGYGATATCGACTACTACTTCCCCGCAGTGGTGGCGCGCAACAGCGGTCTACACCTCGGCATGAAGTTCGAGGAGTGGTCGTATGAGAAGGAGACGCAACTGATCCAGTGCACATTTGGTCGTGCGGATGCCTGGGTGCGCTGGGAAGAAGAACTGGTGCCCGATGCGCCGTTGCACAGCTTTGTCGAAGTGATCGAGATGGGTTACCAGGGCGTGCTTCGCTTGTTCGATGCCTGCCTGGATGCCGTCGAGGCTGCCGTCGTGCGTCGGCCGCGCCGGTCGGGCTAATGGAGTAAGGCATGGGCATCTGGAATCTTTATTTCATCGCCACGCTCTACCTGGCCGCGGTAGGCAGCATCCAGCCGGTCTGGTGGCTCAACCTGCTGTTTGCGCTGGCGCTACTCGTGCCGCTGCAGCAGCGCTGGCAGCGCGTGACCAGGCAAGTGCTGGCCGTGCTGGCGGGCGCGGCCTTGCTGTACGACGAATCCACGCTGCCGCCGATCGGTTACGTGCTCAAGCAGATACYGGCGCTGGCCTCGTTCTCGCCGACGTACATGATGGAGCTGGCCCGCCGCCTGTTCAAACCGGCCATGGTTTACATTCCGATACTGGTGCTGGTGATCTACGCCATCGTCAACCGCTGGGTGCGCGTGACCACCTTCGTATTGTTGGCACTCGTGGTCTTTCCGCTATGGCAGGGCATGGGCACGCTGATCGCCAAGTCCAACGGCGGGCCGACCTATGCGGTCAATCCGCGTGCCGACGCGGATGCGGCGAACGCCGGTACGGACAGTTCCACCGGCAGCTATGACCAGCAACTGGCTGCGTTCCATCATACGGAAAAGAGCCGGCGCGTTGCGTTCTTCCCGATGAGCACCGACGCTACCGCGCAATTTGACATCATCATCATCCACATCTGCTCGCTGTCCTGGGACGACCTGGACGTGGCCAACATGCGTGACAACCCGCTGTTCGGCAAATTCGACTACGTCTTCAAGAAATTCAGCAGCGCGGCGAGCTATAGCGGACCCGCCGCGATTCGGCTTTTTCGTGCCTCGTGTGGACAGGACGCACATCAGGAGCTGTATAGCGCCGCTCCCCAGGAATGCCATGTGTTTGCCGATCTGGCGGCGGCTGGCTATGACGTCGAGTACCTGATGAATCACAACGGCCGTTTCGACGATTTCCGCGGCATCGTGGAGCGCGAGATTGGCCGTCCGGGCATCCAGCCGCAATCGATCGAGGGCCTGCCGCCGTTCATGCGGGAATTCGATGGATCGTCCCTGGTCGACGATTACGACGCGCTCGCGAAGTGGTATCAGGATCGCGCGACCAGGGGCGGCGGCCCGGTGGCGCTCTATTACAACACCGTGAGCATGCACGACGGCAACCGCCTGCCCAACAGCAATCTCACCAGCCTGCAGTCGTATCCCATCCGCCTGACCCGGCTGCTTGGCGATATCGATCGGCTGACCGACTTGATCGCCCACTCGGGTCGCAAAGCCGTGGTGATTTTCGTGCCTGAGCATGGGGCCGCCCTGCGCGGTGATGCGGGGCAGATTTCCGGCCTGCGCGAAATTCCCACGCCGCGCATCATCGATGTGCCGGTGGGCGTGAAACTGATCGGTCTGCCGGCCGGCAAAGAGCCGCCGGGCCACGCCATTTCCATCGATACGCCGACCAGCTACCTCGCCCTCGCGCAGCTGATGTCGAACCTGGTGGCGAACAGCCCGTTCAAGGCCGATGCGCCGGCATTGCAGCAGTACGCGCATGATCTGCCGCAGACCCGCATGGTGGGCGAGAACGAAAACACCGTCACCATGGACACGGCCAACGGTTATGTGATTCACACGCCGGACGGTGTCTGGATGGAGGGCAAGTAATGGCCGCGCCACGCGATCCGCATGCCAGGATGAAGCCGAGCGACATCGAGACCTATGCCAGCTATGTCGAGGGCGTGGATCCGGCGCGGTATTACGACAGCCAGGCCAAAGACGTGTGGCTGGCCGCGCTCAAGCGATGGCCCTTGCTGGCGGCGGTGCTGTACGCGGACGATCCATCGACCGGGCCGCGTTGAGCTCAGCCTGGATCCGTTTCGATGCGATCGCGTCCGTTGGACTTCGCGCGGTAGAGCAGGGCGTCGGCCTCGCGCAGCAATGCGTCCACTTGCAGCCGGGCCCCGGCCACGCGCTGTGCAAAGGCGATGCCGATACTGACGGTAAAGCCAAATTGCTGGCCGTCGGTGGCCGTGACGGTCTGCACGCGCAGTTGTTTGCATAGCTTCTCTGCCAGCGCCTGAGCGTGCTGCGCCGCCTGCACGCGCAGCAGTATCACGAACTCCTCGCCGCCGAAGCGCGCCACGATATCGTCCGCACGCACGGTTTCCCGGCACAGCGTGGCCAGCGCCACGAGTGCCTTGTCGCCGCTTTCGTGGCCATAGGTGTCGTTGACGCGCTTGAAGAAATCGATGTCCAGCATCATCAGCGCCACCAGCGGATCGCTGCCGCGTTTGTCGGCCAGCAGAACGCGGGCGCGGCTCTCGAACGCGCGGCGGTTGAGCAGGCCGGTGAGCGGATCGGTTTCGGCCATGGTCTGCAATTCGCGGATCAGGCGATTGCGCTCATGCTCCAGCTGATGGCGCTTGAGATCGTTCTGCTTGAGCACGTTGAGCGCGGCGAACAGATCCTGCACCTCGCTGCCGTAATGCCCACGGGGAATTTCCGCCGCCGTGTCGCCCGACGCCACCGCCAGAATGAACTGCTGCGCCTCCGCAAAGGGACGGATGACCTTCTCGCGGAAGCGCCAGATCATCACTACCAAGAGGGCGGTGAGGGCAACGGCCAAGACGCCGCTGGCGAGCAGGTAGAGCAGGTGCCGGTGCAGGCTCTTGTCGATGGTGTCACTGGCCAAGGTCAGCGCGTCGTCGCGGAACCGGTCGATCGGCGCTACCAGTGGGCCATACTGGTCAGAAAGTTCCATGAGCGTGAACTTGCTGCCCGAGGCAACAGCTGCCTCCTGACGCAGTTGGTTGAGCAGAGCCACTGCGTCGCCGTAGTAGCGGCGCTCGAGTTCGGCATAGTCCTGCAGCAGTTCGGGCGGTAGCACCCGCACGCTCGGCACCAGCAATTGCCGCAGCTGCTCGATCTTGCCCAGGCTGGCAGCGATCTCCAGTGCCTCCTGTTCGGTCAGCGGACGATGCTTCACCAGCGCCGGCGCAAACTGCTGCGCAACCAGGCCGGCTTGTTCCCTCAGCAAGCCCGACAGCCGCGCCACCAGCAGATAGCTTTGCACGTCGGCGTTCTCACGAATCACGCCAGTGGCACCGGTTTGCGCAATCGACGACAAACGGGGGATCACTTTGACGATGCGGTTGAAGCCGTTGACGATCTCTGTGTCGGAGTGGGCGGTATGTTGCATGGCATCCAGTCCCTGCCGCGCCTGCACGAGTTGAGCGCGCACACCATCCCACGCTGGCGCAATCGTTGCGCACTGATCGCAGTCGGGGTCGCGCAGGGCTGCGCCCAATTCGTCCATCTGCCGATCGGTCATTCGCCGCGCAGAATCGAGCACATCGCGCCACTTGGCTGCTTCGGATTCCTCCAGCATGAGTACGGCAACAGCAGGTCGCCGTTCTTTCGACACATCCGCCATGGCGTGCAGCGCAGCCTGGACGACGCTGAATTGTTTCTGCGCCTCGTGAGCATCCCGATAGCCCCGCCACTGCAAGGTGAACTGCCACACCATCACCCCCACCACCATGAGGTAGAGGGTGACGACGATGTAACGGAACCGCCGGTTGACGGATTCGTTGTGCGCTGCCTGTGTTGGCATGGCTCGTGTCGCCGAAAGCAAGAGAACCATGAAGGACGGCAACTGCGCCGGCCTGCCGTGCTGCAACGGTCCGATCTCCCCAGTGAGCGTGGCCCGCTACGCGCGCACAGTCTCAACGGCTGTCCGTGATGGCTTCGTAGGCGCCCAGGACGCCGCACCAGCCGCTTGCATGTGGGTGATATTTAACGCGAAATTCCATGGTCCCGGTCCGCCGGCCCGAAAACGCCGCGGGGTGGGTCGTCCGCCCGATGCCGTTCGGCGCTACATTCCAAGCCGTCTATCCACGCGCTCAAAGGTATCGACCATGGCTCGCGACTTCACACCGGCAGACGCCAAGGCCCATGCGTGCTCCTACATCCTCCTCAGCCTGCTTCAACGCATGGATATGAAAGAGCCCGGCCTGATCGACGAACTGATCGCCGGTGCCGAAGGCGACTTCGCGGCCTCCAGCGAGCAAGGCGAATTGCCACCTGCCGTGCCGATGATTTTCCGCGAAGCCATCGCCATCCTCACCCGTGCAAATGCATACAAGCGAAATATGGCGGTCAGTGCCAACGACGACGTGTAACGTGCGCGGCGCATGAAGCGGCGAACCAAACGACGGATCGTTCGAACGATACTCACGGTTGTCGTCGTCGGTGCCTTGATGGCGGCTGCCTGTTGGCATCGCTCGCATCAACCCGCGGATGCGCCAACGGCCGAAGCGGCGGCGCGTCATGACCGCCAGGTCGCCTCCTGCGAAGCGCAGCTTCGCCCGCGTCTTCAGGGTGAAATCGACGGCTGGCGCCTAGTCGACGAACTGCCGGCAGGGCACGGCAGGCAGTTCACCTTCGCCGCCAACTTCAACTCGAAAACCGCGCTCTACCACTGCGAGGTAGATGACTCCGCCACCGTTCTGGCTGTCGAAGGCCCGCCATGACCAACGCCTAAGCGGCGGGCAGGGACGCCTTCAGCGCCTCCAGGTTTTGCGGGGACACGCGAATAAGCCCGCCGCGCGGACTGTCGATGTCAGCAATGAGCATCAGCGAGATGGCGACCACCAAAGGCAGCACCAACAAGAAGAACGGCTCGGCCGGCCGCCGCCCGCTGCCAACGCCCACCAGCAAGTTGCAGCCGATCGCGATGGCGCCCAACAGCATCCATGCTGCGATGGGTATGCGATTCCACCAGGCCGCCTGCGTATAGCCTTCCGAATTCAACACATCGTTCATGCCTGCCACCACCAGCGCCGTGATCGGCGTGGGCTGCTGGCCAGCCGGTGTGACCACCGCACTCCAAAGCTGCGACTGCAGCTGATTCTTGCGCGCAGTGATGGCGGGCAGCTGGCTGCGATCGGTGGTTTCGTAGAACGTGATGCGATGCTGGAGATAGGTCGCCAGCAACGGCCGCAGCTTCGATGCGTCGGCAGGCGCAAGCAGATCCAGCCGCACGTATTCCGTACCGATCGCGTTCGCCTCCGCTTCTTCGTAGTTCTTGCGCTGGTCGTAACGGCTGATCGCCATGGAAAAACTGAAGCCGATGATCAAGCCGAGCAAGGTGAGCGTGGCACCTTGCACGATATTGAACATCTCGTGCGACTCCCCATCCGCCAGCGGACGGCGCCGGGACCACCATGCGCCCAAGTGCGCGGCGATCCACATGGCAACAAAGGAGATGACGAACACCACCAGCGGATGGTTGATCGCGAAAGTCATGCACTATCCCCGTCAGCAGATCGCGGCTGGCAACCACCGGCCGGCGCGTGGTGGAGATCCTCGCGAAGAAGAAGTGAAGAAAGTGGATAGCGCTACCCGGCGAAGGGGGCGTGATGCTGCTGTAGCTGGCAGAGGTTTGATGGACGGCAGCGGGGTCGGCCAAAAACTACGCCAAAAACGAAGTCAGGTTCACCTCGATCCCGCCTTCGATCTGAGAAGTGAACCTGCCCCTTTTCCTGGTTGCCTACTGCATATCATCACCTGTCGCACGCCGCGCCAGTGCCGGACCAAGGCCAGCACCTCCATCTTGAGCTTTCATTCCGAAGACGAGACGCAGAGCCGTAAACCGCCGGATACATCCCTGGTAAAGGGCAACACACGCGCTGATGCTGAGGACCAGGATCACGAGATACTTTATCCACGGCGTCCACGAGTACGGGATGACGTAGTACCCAATGACGACGATCACCGTCTGATGCAGGATGTAAATGGGGTAGCTGGCCTCTCTCGCCCAGATAAGCAACGGATTTGCGAACGACAGGTAACGATAGCCGTAACCCAGGAAAACCATTATCCAAAGCCAGGTGAAGATGTTGGCTCCGATCCCGTCGGCCGCCGATCCGTGTTGGATAACACCGGTGTTGAATAGCGCTAGCAGAGCAATGAAAGACCCGAGTCCTGCGATTAGCGACCACTTGCGAAATTCAGACAGCCACTTCCAGATGCCGGGCACAGATGCCATGACGTAGCCATAGGCAGTCAGCAGCAAGTAGTGATTGAAAATGTACCAATCGCTGACGAGGTTATGCGTCTCTGGAAACCACGGTTTCAGCAGAGCTTCGTTGATGCCAAGAGGAAGACCCAGCAAACACAACCACGCCCCTGCTGTTGCGCGAGGCTTGACTCGCCGCCACCAGAGCATCGCCGGCAGCAGCAACAGGACGTACGAGTAAAGATAGAGAATGAACCAAAGGTGATGCCAGCTGAAATCTCCCGCTGGATAGGGAATGAACTGCAGCACGCGCGAGGCATAAAACTCCAGGTAGCTCCCGTGCCATTGCCCACGAAGCAGTCGCTCGTAGTAGATCTGCGGCGGTACGACCAGGAACACGCCAACGACCAGGGGCAGAAGCAGCTTGATCGTCCGCTCCTGCAGAAACCTCGCTGTCGTGCGACGTTCAAGCGCGAACCACATGCCGGCGCCGGCAATGACAAACAGCAGCGGCATGCGCAGGCGATGTGCGATGTCCATGGGCCACTCAAGCGAGGGCAGGGTCTGGCGGTTGACGATATGCCAGCCCCAGCCGACGAAGATCATTCCCGTGTGGAAGAAGAACAGCACGAAGATGGCAAGGACTCTCAGCCAGTCCAGAAAATCGTAACGCTGCTTCCAGTCGTCGGTTCTGCGCATGTGTCCAGCCTCCTGTGTTGGCGATAGCAGGAAGACTGATCGACCAGTGATCGACTGACTGCTGATCAGGGGCGAACGGAGATGTGGGTGTGGTGAGCGGTACCTTACCGCCCCATGCGGGCGAACAAGGCTGCTCGGAAACGTCGGCTTAGCCGAAGAGTGCGGCCATTGCGAAGATGGACTTCGTAGTCACCCTTGAAGAGCGGGGTGAGCGATTGGATGCAACCGAGGTTCACCGCCGTCGATCTGTGGATCCGTACGAAGCGCTGCTCTCCCAGCTGGGACAGCAAGTCCTGCAATGTCCTTCGCAACAAGTAAGTGCGGCCCGCGGTATGCACTTGAACATAATTGTCGTCGGCCTCAAGCCATTCGACGGAAGCAGCATCGATCAGCTGGAGCCGTTCGCGATCGGGCACCAGCAATCGCTCGCAAGAGGCGGCTCGTGCTCGTCCCATCGCCACGGCACTAGCGCCGGTCTGATGGGAATGTATCCGCTCCCTGACGCGTTGCAGGGTGCGTGCGAACCTGTCTTGATCATAGGGCTTGAGCAGGTAATCGACGGCATTGAGGTCGAATGCGCTCACCGCATGCTCGTCAAAGGCGGTCACGAAGACAATCAGTGGCGCACTCGATGGTTCGAGCTGCGCCGCCACCTGGAGTCCGGACAAGGTGGGCATCTGGACATCGAGAAACGCCACGTCCGGGCGGCACTGCTCGATGCAGTGCGCCGCTGACAAGCCATCCTCGACGGATCCAACCACGGCCATGTCCGGTTGATCCGCCAACCAGCGTTCGAGCTTCTCTCGAGCCGGCGCTTCGTCGTCGGCAATCATGGCGCGTATCATGGAAGGGCGCCCGTCATGGGGATCAAGACGCGCGCGGCAACGCCGGCGCCCTCGTTGCGAACCAGCAGCGATGCCGAGTTCCCGTAAATGATGCTCAGCCGATCCCGGCAGTTGCGAAAACCAACCCCATCGCGATGCCCTGGAGCCAGCAGGGAGCCGGAGTTGCTCACAACGATTTCGAGAGAGCCGTTTTCGCCTCGTGCACTGATATGGATACGTACCCGCGCCACGGTGCGCTCGACGCCATGTTTGAACACATTTTCAAGCAGCGGTTGCAGCAGTAACGCCGGTACCGGAGCGTCGAGCAGCGTCTCATCGGTTTCCCAGCTCAGCTCCACGCGATCTCTGAATCGCTCGCCCATGATGTTGGCGTATAGCTCGAGCGTGCGAAGTTCTTCTGCAAGCGTGGTCATCTCGCTTTCGGTTGACCGAAGGCTGATGCGCAGCAGGTCTCCGAGCGCTGCCACCAACCGGTCGGCCCGTGYCACGTCGGTATACATCAGGGCAGAGACGGTATTGAGCGCATTGAACAAGAAGTGCGGCCGCAATTGACCCTGAAGCTGGRCAAGCTGCGCCTCGGCCAACGCTTTCTGTGTTTGCAACAAGCGGTGCCGATGGAGTTGCCATTGAGCATAGGAGTCCATGCCAAACAAGATTCCCAGCCACAATCCCGCAAAGATGGTCAGCTTGAAGGTCTCGTACACCACGACAAAGCCCCAGCCGGGGTGCTCGTAGGTGCGGCCCACCAGGGCATACGCGCCGTGTCGTATCGCGTAAACCGCCATCAGCCACGTGATGACGACCAGCGGCAACCATCGCAAATAACAAGCGAACCAGCTCAGGGGCCTGTCCAGATAGGGCGCATAACGCCCACGTACGCGGACTGCCAGCATCATCCACGCGGTCGCGACTAGTGCTGAACTCCCCTCCCATAGGACGGGCTCCCACCACCGGATAAGCGGGCTACGGAGCGCGTCCTGGAGGGAGACGCTGATCATGAGCAGCCAGAACGCTGCCCACAATGCTGCCAAGGTTTTCGGAGCAAACGTCGCGTTATAGCCGCTGTGGTTGGACGCCGAGGGAAGGGGCGGAAGTACGTTCATGCGATCGAGTGTAGCCACACCAGTGGCGACGAACGTGGTCTATGTGGCGAGCGGGGCCCGTGCGGGGTGAAGCGGACATGGGCGAGTCATGGAGAGTCGCTCTGCCGACACCTTGATGTCGCCGTGTGCATTGTGACCCCGGCTCTGGCGGCCGTTTTCAGTGCGCGCCAGGGCCGGTGGCATCCGCGGGCATCGACGACTTAGCCGCCGCGCGCTGAGGCGTATCGAGCGGACACCAGGTCTTGAGCCGCTTGCCCTCACGGTACAAATCAATGCATTCACGCATCTCCGCCTTGAAGGCCAGATCAGGCGTGTTGATGGGGCAGCCGCTCGACAGCGGTTCGCCTGCTTTGTATTCGTCGATACAGCTGGAGAGAGGCGGCGTCCTGGGGGGATTCGGATTGTCGGCCAATGGCGCTGGCGGCAGGTTCAGGCGCTCGTCGCGATTCATGGACGAAGCGGGCGGAGGAGGTGAGCCGCAGAGCAGGTTGGTAGCAGTGCTGCTCTTGGTGGGATCGCAGACGCTCTTGGCAACTTCCTTGATCACATCGCCGATATGACGGCCGACTGCACCACCGGCGGTCTCGTTCGGCGGCGGGAAGTATTTTTCGAAACGCGTGGCCTTGTAGTGCATGTGGTTGGTGTCGTGCTGCATGATCTGGCGATCGTCGGCAGGCTTGGACGGCTCGGGGGTTGCGGTTGTCGAAGCAGCATCGGTTGTGGATGGCAGATGCACGGAGCCATCCATCC
>NZ_JBFTRY010000031.1:0-28791 GCF_056399745.1 Dyella sp. 01N36 | reverse complement strand
GCCGCACACCCAGTCAACAAGGCAGCCGCGGCTGCCAGAACGACTCCGATACGAAACTGCATGTGTTGCTCCCTGTGGTTGTCGGACGGTATGGACATGTTCTGGGCGACGCGCCCATGACTACGCTGCGCGAACGTCTGGGTACGCGCGAGCCAGCCATCGGCTCAGTGTGCGAAATGGGATCGGGTGCGCGCGTCAGGTGATCGCAGCGCAGGGYGTCGGACACGATCTCGCTGGATCCATGCGCACACGATCGCGACAACCGGAACGGTCGCCTTGCGGAACGAAGATGCGTTGGTCGAGATATCTGGCGATCGCGCGCAATCGCGCTACCGCAAAATGCGGTCGCAAATTGTTTTTCATAAATCCCCCTGAGCTAAAAGCTAGCATGGCGATTTACGACTCGCTAGAGTTCGCGGGGGGATTTTTGCAATCGTTATTGTCGTAATAATTTGCGATACGGGCGGCGGTCGCCTCTGCTCCATGGGAGCGTGTGGCGATTCTCGTCATTAGAGTGGCTAAGATTGCCCGGCGCGCTTTAGTCGTGCCGAAAAGGGGGAATATGAAAAAGGTCTTTCAGATCCTTGGCGGGATCTTTTTGGCGTTGCTTTTGATCATCGCCGTGATGGTCGGTATCGGCGTCTATCAAGGGGCTCGCCTGGACTCGTCCAGCAAGGCTTATGTCGAGACGAACGTGAGACCTGTGGTTGCGACCTGGTCGAAAGACGAGCTTCTGAAGCGCTCTTCACCGCAACTGATGGCGATTCTGGCCAAGGATCCCGACCAGGTGGATCGACTGTTCGCAAAGCTCTCCAAACTCGGCGCACTGAAGAGCCTGGGCGAGCCGAAGGGGCAATCGCTTGTCGCGGTCAATATCGGTAGCGGCAAGGCAGTCAGTGCGTCCTACACGGAATCGGGCGAATTTGAGAACGGCCACGCCGAGCTCAATATTCGACTGATCCAAATTGACGGCCAATGGCGCTTCCTGACGTTCTACGTGAACTCGCCAATCTTGCTCCAGTAGCTTTGGAAAATCGGGCTTGGAGAGGAGCCCATTTTCGAGAAAGGGCGGGCGCAGCGTTAGTTGCGTGCGTATCGCAGGCTTTCAAACACCAGGAGGGTGCGGTGAAAGAAAATCGCTCGGGACGTAGCCAGTTCAACCTGAGCGGACTCGCTGGTTTTCTCGCGTTCTGCATCATCCTGGGTGTCCTGATTTCGTTTCATTCTCGAAATATCGACAGGGTCAGTGCGTTCGTCTTTCTCGGTTTTCGTTTTGCGACCGGAATCATGTTGATGTGGATGATCTGGTCCTCACGTCTCCGCGGTGGGGCGAAGGTACGCAGCATGCCTCGCTGGTACCGAAAATGGTTTCTCGGCGAGGATGACCAATCACCGTGATAAACAGCAGCGCCCGATGCCGACCCATATCGGTCATGGCTGCGCTGACAAGCCAGATGGCGGTCAGGCGACGCGGATCTCAGAGTTAGCTATCCAAACGGAGTATTTGATCGCCATTGAACTTCGATAACATGCAAAGGAGCGGGCACGTTAGGGGCGGCCTGCCAAAGGGGAATCCACCAGCCATGCATCCCGGGGCACACCCGTGCGACGGCCCGTTCGCATGCGTGACAGGTGGAATGCTGGAATCGTCTTGTCAACTCAACAGGGGAACTCGATCGTGATGAAGAAGGTACTAGTGACGTTCGCGACTGCGGCTTGCATGCTTGTTCTCGCTGGTTGCTCGGCCACGCCGACCAAGCCGGCAGACTCGGCACCGAGCATCGTCTACAACAAGCCGGAAACGGCGGTCCAGAAGGCAGCTGTTGATGCGCTGGTAGCCAACGGTTTCGTGGTCAGCCGATCCGATGCGGAGTATGTCGAAGGTGCGCGGCCGCACAAGGTGGGCCTCGTGGTCGGCTCTGGTGGTGAATCCGCGGGCGTCTGGCTCTCGTCGCTAGGCAGCGATAAGACCGCAGTGAAGGTCAGCACGGCCAAGTCGTTTGCCGGCATGGCAGGCCAGAAGAGCTGGGACAAGGAAATCATTGCCGAGATGGATAAGAGCATCGGCTCGCATCAATAACCGCATTTGACGAAACGGTGCGAGGAAGATCATGAAGAACTTAGTGTGGATGGTCTTCCTCGCATCCGGCCTGTGCGGCTGCATGGCGACGACGGGAAACTATCGATCGTTGAACCAAGGCAGCCCCGCTCGACCGCATGATTGCGATGTCGCGGTGTTCAAGGACCAGCATCCAGCCAGGCCGTACGTGGCGATCTCGCAACTGAATGTGCATCTTGAGAAGACCTTCTTCGCACCTTCCGACTTTGCATCGGCAAAAGGCGAACTGCGAAAGCAGGCCTGCCTGTCGGGCGCCGACGGCGTCATCGACATTGAAGAGAAGAACTCCAGCTATCTGGAGACTCGCATCTACAACCTGTCAGCGACGGGGATCAAGTTATTGGATCCGGGCTCTGCGCCATAGGGACATCCTGAAAGCGCGCAGTTTGCACATCATCTAACGAGGGCGTTGTGAAGACACCGGACGAATTCATTCGGGTGGTCGCCGAGCGAAAGGCTAATGGCGACTGGAAGTCAGGGCGCAGAAAGCCGGCAGTAATCATCGTTACAGTGATACTCGCATTGATTCTGCTTGCCGCAGGAGGAAGCGGCGTCATACGGCTTACTCTGGCGTTTGAAAGGGTGACGCAAAGCCAAGTCTCCCTCCTTGGATGGTTGGCCGTTTTCGCGCGCGCCCTGATCATCGCAGCTCTGACTTCGGCAACACTTTACGCGTGCTTCAAGCGACCACGCTGGGGCCGTGCTGTTTCGATCGTCTTCGGCATGGTTTTCTGCGCCTTCGCGGGATACGTACTGGTCGCTCCCGATCCGCATCCAGTATTCCAGATCGCCCCGGGCGCGGAACAGGTCGGCGCTTACATTGGCCAGGCAATGATGGCTTTGGGCATCATTTCTTATGGGCGTGCAATCTTTTTTGGTGCAAAAGCCAAAGCCTACTTCTCGGGTATCTGATAACGAAGTGCCTAAGATGAGAACCGCAATGGGATACCGCAGTTTTGTTCACGTCCAGGTCGCTTGTGCATTAGTTGTCATTCTCGCCGCCAGTACGCTTGGACTGAGAACGATAGGTGTCACAAGTACGCCTCCGCTGACGCTTGCGCTGAAACTAAGCTGGGTTTATGCGCTTCCGCTGGCGGCGTCGATCATGGCGGTGATGTTCGAGCGGGCCGGATCACCTGATGCCATTTTGGGCTATCGCTCTGAAGCTACCGGCCCGTCATTGCGTCAAGCGATACTTCAGAACACCCTGGAGCAGGCGTCTCTGGGCTTCATGGCGTTGCTGGCATTTGGATGTAGTTGCCCGCCACAGTGCGCGGGTCTGCTGATGGTTGCTGCGTCTTTGTTTATTGGCGGGCGCCTGCTTTTTGTGGCTGGTTACGCGATTTCTCCGATGTACCGCTTCTTTGGATTCTCGCTCAACTTTTATGCGAGTTGCGCTTTGTTGGGCGGCGCAATCTGGTTTCAGTGTGTGGCGCAATGAGAACCCGACTTTCGCGCGAAGAGCGGGTTCAGTTCCGGGATCAGTCAACGGAGCAGATGCTCCGCTGAACATGACCCAATTCACAAGAATCAACTAAAACCATCTGCATCTGCAGAAGGGTCACGCACCTGACATAAGCCATGACTAGGTTCCCCGGGTCACACATCTACGGGGAACAACATGTCGCGTTTTGGCTCTTGGCTGTTTGCAGTCTGCTTCTTCGTGTCCGGCGCTTCGTTTGCCGRTACCGCTTGTCCGAATTTCTTTGTCGCGGGGAAGGCGCCTGCGCTGGATGCGTCGCTGTTGAGTCGTACGACGGAGGTTTGTCATACCGAGTACGTGTTGTTTGCGTCGGGCGTGACCAAGGGTCCGCTGTATTCGGCGGAGCATTTGACGGCGGCACAGATTGCCGGGGCGGACTCGATCAGTCGTGATGGTTCCTGGCACCAGGAAACGGGCATTCCCGCGGCGGATCGCTCGCAGTCATCGGACTATACGAACAGCGGTTACGACCGTGGGCATATGTCGCCGGCGGGTGATCCGTCGACGATCCCGTCGGAGGACGAAACGTTTTCCATGGCGAACGTGGTGCCGCAGCTGCACGTGTTGAATGCGGGCGAGTGGGAGAAGATCGAGGACTCCGTGCGCAATCTCGCGACCCAGCTGGGTGAGGTGTACGTGGTCACTGGTCCGGCGTTCGCTACGGATTCGATCCCGACCATCGGCAAGGACGCGGTTGCGGTGCCGGCCTATACGTGGAAGGCCGTGTACGAACCGGGCGTGGGTGYGGCCGCGTTCCTTTGCACCAACGTCACCAACTACACCTGCGCCGTGGTTTCGTTGAATGACGTGAAGACCATGTCTGGCGTCGACCCGTTTCCGTCGCTGTCCGCATCGATGAAGGCGAATCCGATTCATTTGACGCTGCCCTGATACGTCGGGCATCGCAGTTGCTCAGATCAGCGCGGGGTGGGCCATGGTGCTCGCCCCGCGTTTTTCTTTTGGCGCTGAAATGACTTGAGTCTGTGAGTTCGCCGGTTGAGCCGCGTTTCCGTCGTCGATGCTCTGCGGCTTGAGCCTCCCATCTCCCCGTGCCACGATTCCGGAGTGACCACCACTCCCCCCAGCCTCCACGACCTGACCCGCCTGCGCCGCGTCCGCGACCGTATCGATCGCGAGTATGCGGAGCCGCTGGATGTCGAGGCTTTGGCGCGGGGCGTGCAGATGTCCGCCGGCCATCTAAGCCGGCAGTTTCGGGCGGCCTATGGCGAGTCGCCTTATGCGTATCTGATGACGCGGCGCATCG
Organism: Dyella sp. 01N36; assembly: GCF_056399745.1. NCBI lineage: Bacteria > Pseudomonadati > Pseudomonadota > Gammaproteobacteria > Lysobacterales > Rhodanobacteraceae > Dyella > Dyella sp. 01N36. The sequence continues at coordinate 23,925 of NZ_JBFTRY010000031.1, read as the reverse complement.
AGCGCGCGATGGCGTTGTTGCGGCGTGGGGATCTCAGCGTTACTGACGTTTGTTTCACGGTGGGTTGCGCGTCCTTGGGTACGTTCACCACGCGGTTCACGGAATTGGTGGGCATGTCGCCGGGTGTCTATAAGCGGCAGGAATCTCAGGCCACGGCAGGTATGCCGTCGTGCGTGGCCAAACAGGTGACGCGGCCGATCAGGAATCGAGAAGCGCCGGCCGCGGAGCCCGATCTAGACTGAGGCCATGGATTTCACCACCACTGAGAGGAACGCCATGGATATCTCCATACACTCGAGCTTTCTGCCGCAGAACGACCCGGACGCTGCCCTGGCTTTCTATCGCGACACGCTGGGCTTCGAGGTGCGCAACGACGTGGGTTACGGCGGCAAGCGCTGGATCACGGTGGGGCCGGCGGGGCAGCCGGGCATCAACGTGGTGCTGTATCCGCCGGAGGCCAGCCCCGGCATCACGGACGACGAGCGCCGCACCATTGCCGAGATGATGGCCAAGGGCACGTTCGGCATCATTCTGTTGGCCACAAAGGATCTGGCTGGCACGTTTGAGAAACTGCAGGCGAGCGACGCGGACATCGTGCAGGAGCCGACCGATCAACCGTATGGCGTGCGCGACTGTGCGGTGCGTGATCCCGCCGGCAACATGATCCGTATCCAGCAACTGCGCTGAAACGCAGCCCATCCAACCATGAGCGGGAGGACGCCATGAATCCATCGGAACGCATCGACGCACTGATCGAAGGCATCACGGATTGGCGTGGCAAGACGCTGACCGACGTGCGCAAGGCCTTTCTCGATGCCGACAAGGAGATCGTGGAGGAATGGAAGTGGATGGGCAGCCCCACCTGGTATCGCGACGGCATCATCGCGGTGGCCAATGCGCACAAGGAGAAGGTGAAGATCACCTTCTCGCATGGCGCGAAACTTGATGACCCAGACCAACTGTTCAACAACGGCCTGGGCGGCAGCACCTGGCGCGCGATTGATCTGCTCGAGGGCGACAAGGTCAACAAGACCGCCCTGAAGAAACTGGTGAAGGCGGCCATTGCCTATAACCAGTCCAAGGCGAGAAAGCCGGCATCGGCATCGCGCAAGGCGCCTGCAAAAGTGGCCACCAAGGCTGGCAAGACAGCCCGCAAGACGGTTGCCAGGACAGCGGCCAAGAAGACCGTGAAGAAAGCCGCCAAAACCAAGGCGTAAGGACTATTCGTTGCCTGCCCTTGGCCTCGCGCGTCGCGAGGTCAGCTGCTGCTGGGTTTTTTCCAGGTCGAAGCGCCACTGCAAGGCCATCCAGTAGAACGCGGTGGGTTCGAGTGCGCAGGCCAGTCGTAGGGCGATTTCCGGCGTGATGCGCCGGGTGCCAAGGGTGATGCCCTTGAGATGGCTGGCCCGCACGCCGGTGCGTCGACCGAGTTGGGCGGCGCTGAGATCGCGCGGGAGCATGTAGTCGTGCAGCAGTACATCGCCGGGGCGGCGTAGCGGGGTGTCGGGATCCACATCCAGGCGCGGGTCCAGTTGGGTGAGGCACATAAGAGTTTTCCTGTCGGACACGGCGGCAGTGTGGCTAGGCGACTACAGCCATCCGTGTCGGTGAATATCGGGGGCTACTGTCAGCCAGCATCCGTGGTGACCGGCTGGCCTTTGCGTTCGGTACGCCGCGGGGAAGTTCGGCGGACGGATGACGCGTTCCTTTCACTGTGCGATCGAGCAACCCTGCGTATTGGCGCAAATAGTGGATCGCCGCGCCGATGCCATCGTCGTAGACCGGGGTAAAACGGCCATCAGCTAGGCTCCATAGGCCATCCCCAGGTCCTGCCTGTGCACGCAGGCTCCGTTATCGGCAAGGAGGTCGGCGAGGGTATCGGCCACCTGCGCGATGCCGTCTTGCTTGGTGTGTGTGCACTGCATGGGCCCCCTCGCGTACGCGACGTGGGGGCATGAGGGAGGGGCCGTAGGAGGGGGCCATCCATGGCAAAGAACGAGCGGATGAGTGCCGTATGATCCGGCGCAGCCATGATCAACTTCCTGTCTTAGTTGTTGATGGTGAGCGGGTCGTCATGGGTGCCAGCCCATGCGACCCGCGTTACTCGCGGCAGGTTTGCCGTGGCCGCTCGCGCCTACCGGTCAGGCACCACGCGTAGCGGCGTATGGCAACGTAACAAAGTGGGTTACAGCAGGCTGTCGGGCTTCATCGCGGACACGTGTTTGATATAGGTGACACATGGCGAAGTTCGCTGCCGAGGCGCGCGCCGGGGGAAGTGACGCGGCGCAGGACTGCGACGGCAGGCCACGAGGTCGGGGGAGTCTGGCGGCGTGTAGGGTGCGCGCAGTGGGGAATAAACGCTCTCTGCCACCGGTATGAATCGAAAGCGCAGCGCCACGTGACGCCACGCCGCAGCATGTTTCGCGTGCCACGGGCGTCGCGAAATGCGATCATCTCTGGAGCCTACTCAAGGGTTGGGAAGCAGTTTGATTCGGCGCAGGACATCACGGCGGTTTGTGGCATGGTTGGCAGTCGCCGCCATGTGGCTGCTGGTGGCTGCTCCCACGGTCTCCCGTGTGCTTCCGGCCTTGGTGTCGACGGACATGGCTGCCCACGCCGGCATGGACCATGCGTCGATGCCCGGCATGGACGATATGCCCGGCATGGTTCATCTGCCTGGCATGCCGGACATGCCGGGCGATCCGGCCCAGCACCTGGACCATTGCGGCTACTGCACGATGCTGGCGCATACGCCGCTGCTCTCGGGTGCGGTGGTTGCTCTCCTGCTCGCCGCACCGCTGCCGGCGGTCGCGCCTGTCGCGCGTTCCAGCATCACCTGGCACGCGCAGCCCGTGCTCAGCGCACATCCGCGGGGACCACCGTCCATCCAGCTGGGATGACGGCTTGATGGTGGGCGCCTGTCTGGCGCGCCCACCGCTATCGACGGCAAACACAGGGGATGGTGCGTAGGCGCGCGGGATCGCGTGCACGTGCCTGCGTCCCTGTGCTTGCCCGTGCCCCAGCCATGCGTCGCCTCGCGACGCTGGCCACAACGGATGTCTTGTCATGCGCTTTTCTTTCCTGCGCGGAGCGGCCCTTGGATTGCCGCTCACGCTGCTTGCTTCATCCATCGCCTGGGCGCAGAGCGGCCCCAGCGATCAGCCGGACGCGCCGATTCCGGAACCGGACGTCACCAGCCTTGGGCCGGTGAAAGTCACTGCCGCCGCACAGCAGCTGGCCGCGCCCGGTTTCCCTGCCACGCTGGCATCCGTGCAGGCGGAGCGCGTGGAAGCCACCATCAATGCAGTGGATGTGGAGGATACCGCGAAATACCTGCCCAGCATCTTCATCCGCAAGCGCAACTACGGCGACACCCAGCCGGTGCTCGCCACGCGCAACTGGGGCGTCAATTCCAGTGCGCGCACGCTGGTTTATATCGACGATATTCCGATCTCGGCGCTGATCGCCAACAACAACACCATCGGTGCGCCGCGCTGGGGCATGACCTCGCCGGAGGCGATCGACCACATCGACATGATGTATGGGCCGTATTCGGCGGCGTATGCAGGCAATTCGATGGGTGGCGTGATGCATATCGTCACGCGCATGCCGGAGAAAACCGAAGTCACCATCAAGCAGACCGAGGCGGTGCAGTCGTTCGACCTGTATGGCACGCACGACAACTTCAGCACCAGCCAGACCAGCCTCACGGCGGGCGGTCATAGCGGCAAGCTCGGCTGGTTCTTTGGTGCGAGCGCGACGAACAGCTTCAGCCAGCCGCTGTCCATCATCACCGGCGGCACGACGCCGGCGGACACCAGCGGCACGGTTCCCGCGCTGAACAAGATGGGGCAGGTGGCCAATGTCTACGGCGCCGGCGGCCTGCTGCATACGCGCATGCTCGACCTCAACGGCGAGCTGACCTATGACCTCACCCCGCAGTGGAAGCTGAGTTACCTGGTGGGCTATTGGAGCAATCACGGCCAGTCGAACACGGACACTTATTTGACGGATGGTGCGGGCGATCCGACCTACGGCAAGGTCGCGGGATTTGCCAGCAACCTCTACCAGCTCAGTGCGCATCACCTGATGCAGGGTCTGTCGCTGAAGTCCGATACCAAGGGCGACTACGACGCCTCGTTCGTGGCCACGCATTACGCCTTCCTCAAGGACAACCAGTGGCAACCGGCAGGCGTCACCAACGGCACGGGAGTCACCACCAACGGACGTCTGGCGAGCTACGGCGGCACGCAGTGGTCCACGGCAGATGCCACCGGCATCTGGCGTCCGCAGGGATATGGCGGCGCGCACGAGGTGTCGATCGGCGCGCATGCCGATCAGTACGAGCTGAATAATCCCACCACCAATCTGAGCAACTGGCAGGACCCGGACAGCCTGACCACGCTATATTCGACGGGCCGCGGCAAGACGCAGACGCAGGCGCTGTGGCTGCAGGATCAATGGAGCTTTGCGCCGGACTGGATGCTCACGGTGGGCGGTCGCTATGAGTGGTGGAAGGCCAGCGACGGCTACAACTTCAGCGGCAAGACGGCGGTGCAGCAGCCGGTGGAGAAGGCCGACGGCTTCTCGCCCAAGGCTACGCTGCAATGGAACGTGGCCGACAACTGGCGTCTCACCGGTTCGCTGGCCAAGGCGATCCGCTTTCCCACGGTGGGCGAGCTGTACCAGCTGGTGTCCACGGGCTCCACCTTCAGCGTGCCCAACCCCGATCTGAAGCCGGAAACCGCGCGCAGCGGCGAGCTGGCCGTGGAACACTCGCTCGAGCAGGGTCTGCTGCGCGTGTCGCTGTTCCAGGAGAACACCAGGAACGCACTGGTGTCCCAAACTTCCACGTTGCCGAACGTCGCGGTGCCGGTGAGCTACGTGATGAACGTCGGCGAGCTGCGCAATCGCGGCATCGAGCTGGTGGCGCAGAAGGACAATGTACTCGTGCGCGGGCTGGAGCTCTCCGGCAGCGTGACCTTTGTCGATTCCACGGTGCTGTCCAACGATAGTTTTGCCAGCGCCACGGGCACCACGTCGGAGGGCAAGCATGCGCCGTACGTGCCGCGCTGGCGTGCCACGGCGGTGGCGACGTACCGGCCCGATGCGCAGTGGGCGTTTACGCTGGCCGGGCGTTACAGCGGCAAGCAGTACTCCACGCTGGACAACACCGACAACACGCCACATGTGTTTGGCGCGTTCGACAAGTTCACGGTGTTTGATGTGCGCGCGCACTATCAGATCAACGAGCATCTGGCGGCCTCGTTTGGCATCGACAATTTCACCAATGAGAAGTACTACCTGTATCACCCGTTTCCGCAGAGGACGTTTGTGGCGGATGTGAAGATGAGTCTTTGAGGGGAGGGTGTGGCGGGTTGAAGTCGCGCACAGGGTGCGCTCCCACAGGGTAGGGCTAGGGGCCTGGCGGTCGGACGACTCGCCGGGCTCCTGCACATCTCGCCAACGCAACAGGATTAAACTGGCACCCGGAATCCAAGGGAGGCCAGGTGATGTTCAAGAACATTCTTCTGCCGGTGGACGGTTCCGAGCGTGCGTTGAAGGCGGTGGAAACGGGTATCGAGCTGGCGGCCAAGCTGGAGGCGAAGGTATTCGCCGTGCATGTGATGCCGCCGCTGTCCACGGTGTCCTTCATGTCCGAGCTGCTGCAGCACAGCGGCTGTTACAGCGAAGTGGCCAAGACGCGTGCGCAGACCTATCTCGATGAAGTGGCCAAGCGCGCCAGCGCGATGAACGTGCCCTGCGAAACGGAGTACATGTTCGACCTGCGTCCGGACGTGGCGATCGTGGCTGCCGCGGCCAAGCATCATTGCGACCTGATCGTGATGAGGTCGCGCGGGTCCGAGGGCCTGGAGCGCGTGCTGCTGGGCAGCGTGCCGCACAAAGTGATGCTTTGCTGTAACACTCCGGTGCTGATCTGCCAGTGAGCGACGCGGCCGGCTAGATCTGGTCGGCGGGCGGCACCAGGTGATGCTTGACCTGGATGGCATCGAGCCGGTCGCAGACCCAGGCGCGGTCGCCGGGCTGGGCGTGATCCTGGATGGTCTGGGCCAGGCTGGTGAAGCTGTTCCAGAATTCGCCAGGCGCAGGGCTGGTCTGCACCAGACGCGGGACGGATTCGTCCAACGCGTCCAGCATTTGCTCGAGTTGCGCGTGCGTGTGGGTCATGCGGCGAGCCTACGCCCACGGCCCGTCAAGGCCGCGCAAAGGACTTAGCCAAAGTCTCACGGCGCATTAACGGGCTCAGAGGCAACGTTTGTATCCCACCCCCATGACGATGCGGTGCTTTATGGAATGGGATCGCGACAACGACTTGCTATCGCGCGCCTGCGACGAGCTGATCGAGCAGAACGCGTTGCTCCAGCAGGAGATCGAGCTGCTACGCGCCCAGCTGCGCCGGCATCCGACCGGCGAGCTGCAGATTCGCGAGGCGCGTCGCCAGATGGACGAATGGCAGGAAGCGACCCATGGACACACGCCGCTTCCGCTGGGTCAGCAAGAGATAGCAGCGTACTGAGGCCTACATCACCAGCACGATCTTGCCGATGTGCCGGCTGCTTTCCATTTCGCGGTGCGCATCGGCCGCACGCGCGAGCGGATAGCTGGCGTGAATCATCGGCAGACAGCGGCCTTGCGCCAGCAGCGGCCACACATGCTCTTTCAGCGAGGCGGCGATGGCCGCCTTTTCTTGTGCCGTGCGAGGGCGCATGGCCGAGCCGGTGACCACGGCGCGCTTGGTCATGATGCTGTGCAGGTTCACCTGTTCGGCGGTGCCGCCGCCGAGAAAGCCGATCAGCAACAAGCGTCCGTCGCGTGCGAGCGTAGCCAGGTTGTCGGCGAAATAGGCGGCGCCCATGATGTCCAGAATCACATCGGCGCCACGTCCCTCGGTGCGCGCGAGCACCACTTCGACGAACGATTCCTGCCGGTAGTTGATCGGCTCGCCACCGAGTTCGCGGATGGCTTCGCATTTCTCGATGCCGCCGGCGGTGGCGAACGTGCGCAGCCCAAATTCGCGACACAGCATCAGTGCAGTGGTACCGATGCCGCTGCTGCCGCCGTGGATCAAGGCCACTTCGCCACGCCGTGCGTGACCCATCAGAAAGAGGTTGGCCCACACCGTGAAAAACGTTTCGGGAATCGCCGCGGCCTGCAGCATCGATACGCCATGAGGGATCGGCAACACCTGTCCTTCGGGCGCGACGCAGTACTCGGCATAGCCGCCGCCATTGGTCAATGCGCAGACCTCATCGCCTACCGCATGGGTAGTGATGCCCTCACCGATGGCCGCCACGATGCCAGCCACTTCCAGTCCGGGCAGGGGATTGGCGCCGGGCGGAATCGGATAATTGCCCTGGCGTTGCAACACGTCGGGGCGATTCACGCCCGCGGCCCTCACATGGATCAACACTTCGCCAGGCTGAGGCACAGGCACCGGCACTTGTTGCGGCTTCAGTACGTCCGCAGGGCCGGGCGCAGTGATCTGGATGGCCGTCATGACGGCCGGGAGCGATGGACGCATGGAGCGCTCCTGGCAAAGGTGTTCAGGGGTGGCCGGCGCGGGCGTGACGTCGACGTTTGAACCACCAGCGTAAGGACAGCGCGATGACGATTAAGAGAAGAATGCCGGCCACGCTGATCACCTGCAGCATGCGCGCCTGGCTATACATCACGAACCGGCCCGACTGACCGTAGAAACCGTTGAACGAGGCCAGTACCTGCGGCAGGCCGGCAAGGTCTTGCTTGCTCAGCGGCAAGGGCGCTTCGTCCGGATGCCAGTTCGATCCCATCGGTTCGACCTGGCCGCGCGTGTCCAGTTCGACATGGCCGCCGAGCACATGGCTTGCCGGTCGGTCGCGCAGATAGTCGTTGATGCGCGCGGCGCTGGCGCGATCTGCCGCCGGGTCATCGATGATCAGTCGTCCGGGCAGGAAGAAGTCGCCGGTGAACGCCAAGCCCGTGGTCGCGTCGTAGTAGGACACGTGCGAGGGGTAGTGACCTGGCGTGGGGATGGCGTCGACCACGCGCCCGCCAAGATCGATGTGCGCCACGTCGTCGGGCCACTGGCGGAAACCAAGGCCGGCGGTCACCTGCGGCAGATCCGTGCCGACGATTGTCACCTGGGGTGCGGAGGCAAATTGCGTATCGCCCGAGCGGTGATCCAAATGTCCATGCGTATGAACAATCAGCAGCGGCAGCCGCTGGCCGTTCACTACGGGAAGCAATCCCAACACGGTCGATGCCAGCGGCATCTGTTTGGCGTCGGCGACATCGCCGGTGTCGATCAGCAGGGCGCGGGTCGAGCCGATCAGCAGGTAGATGAACGGACCTTCGTAGGTCTGGCACAGACTCTCGCGCAGGATGTAGGTGCGCTCGTCGTACCGGTGGACCTGCAGCGGGCGGGGCGGGTGGGCCTGGCAGTCGGCCGCGCCGGCGTCCCAATGAACGGTCAGGTTGCCTGGCGCCGGTTGAGAGGTCGCGGGCGCGCCCCATAGGGCCGCCACGCAGCACAGCACGATCAATGCGATTCTCATCCTTGCCTCGACAGACCGGGCGCGACCGGTGCGGCGCGCATACGGACGATCCGATGCCGGCGWGGGCACGAAGGTTTAGGCCGCTGCCGTCGGGCAGCGGCCTTCCGTTCAGGGTTGGTTGACCGGCATGGCAGGTATCGCCGGATCGATCGATGCCGGGTCCAGTCGGCTGTTCAGCCATGCGCTGACGGTGGCCAGCGGGCAGCTGTCCAGCCCCTGGCAGGGTGTCAGGGGCAAGGCGTGGCGGACCAAGGCGTTCTCGCTGCGGAAGTCCGCCTGGCGCAGTGCCGCCAGCGTGGGCATCCAACTGGAGACGCGCAGCGCGTAGCCATCCTTCTGCTTCAGCAGGTCAAACACCAGGGCGCCRCCGGGCGGGTAATCGTCGGGCTGGCGCTCGTCGTGCCAGTCGACACCGAGTACGCCGGCCAGGTTGGCCAGGTTGGTGTCGTGTCCGACCAGCAGGATGGTGCGCGTCTTGGCCGGTGCCAGTGGTGCCACGGCGGTGCTGACGCCTGCCGCCTGTTGCAAGGTGGCGAGGACATGGGCCAGCAGGTTGGAACCGGCCTTCGCTGCGGCGGGCATGCTTTTCTTGGCCAACGCAAACTGCAGGTTATGCAGCGTGATGATGTGGCCAATCGTGGCAGCATCGCCCTTGCCCCACGCCACCTGTGCCGGCGCGAAGCCCTGGGCGTATTGAAGCATCAGGTTTTCGCTGAGGCTGCCCGCGGTCTTGAGCGACTTGGCGCGGGCCGCGTCGTCGTCATGCGCGGGATCGAGCAAGAGTTTGCGGCCTTGCTTACCCGCGTCCTGCAGACAGGCATCGCCGCGGCAGCCCAACAACACGGACTGCAGTTCAACCAGTGCGGACGCAGGCCACTGCGACGGTGCAACCGGCGCGTCATCGTCCTTCGTGCCGGACTTGTCGACGAAGTGGAACAGCGCGTTGTTCTGCTCCGGCGCCAGCGCGAGATAGCCCGCGTGGCATACGGGCTGCAGCCCCTGCACCAGCGCGGCGCCACTGGCGCGGTTGCGCGGCGTGCTGTCGGCGATCACCAGCCACGGATCATCGCAGCTGCCGTGGCCCAGTCCATCGGCCGTCAGCATGCGCGCCATGCGCTGGCCGAGCGCGCTGATGCCTTGCGCGCCGTGCTCGGTGAGCACGCCGGGAGCCACCGGCCACGCCTTCCACGGGCGACTGGCATAAGGCGCCAGTTCATCGGGCGAGCTGGTGGGCGAACGCACACCGTGGCGCAGCACGATGATGCGGGCGGCCACTTCCTCGCTTTGCGCAAGCGCCGGCAAACTTGCCAGCGCCGCACCCAGGAGGCAGGCACGCAACAGCAGCTTACGCGTCGCCCCCATCACAGCTTCACCGACAGGTCGAGGAATACACCGCGGCCGGGCAGGCCGAAGAACAGCGGATTGCCACTGACCGCCTGCGTACCCGCATAGCCGGTGATCTTGTGCACGTTGAACAGATTATTGATGTCCACGCTCACCGAATAACCCTTGGCGCCCCACGGGCCGGAGGCGGCGCGATAGCCGATGGCGGCGTCGGTGGTGAAATAGCCGCCGATGCGCTGGTCGTTCTTGAACATCGTATTGCCGTTGCTGTCGGTCACGTTGTCGACACCGTACTGCTCGCCGGCGAATTTGCCCATCAGCGAGCCGAAGTAACCGAGTGGGCTGCTGTAGAGCAGGCCGAGCGCGGCGGTGACCTTGGGCGTGGCGGCTACCTGCACGTCGGAATTCTTATAGGTCGCCTTGTTGTAGCTGGCATTGCCGTACAGGCTCAGCGTCTGCGTGAGCGCGTAAGTCGCTTCGGCTTCCGCACCCTTGTAGATGGCGCCGCCGGCATTGATGTACGTGCTCTCGTTGCCGTTCGAGGTGGCGACCTCGGTGGTGGCGAGGAAGTTGGAGAAGTCGATGTAGTAGACGTCGGCGCCGAAGGTGAATTCACGCGTGGCGTAGGCAGTGCCGAGCTGATAGTTGGTGGTCTGCTCGGGCTTGAGGCTGCGCGAGCCGTTCACTTCGATCACATCGATGGGCGGCGCGAGAAAGCCCTTCGCCACCTGCGCATACGCGCTCCATTCGTCGCTGATCTTCTCGTGCGCGCTCAGCGAGGGCAGGGTGGAGTGATAGGTGGCCTGGGCATACGACGGCACCGGCGGGGACACCTTGTTCAGCGGCGCATCGAGCTGACGCGTCACTTCCGAATAGCGCACGCCGGGGCTCAACGTGAAGCGATCAGTGATGTTCCAGTCGTATTGCAGATAGGGCTGTACGGTGTCGGTGCGGTCGTCCAGCAGATAGTTGTAGGTCGGACCGTACTTGGTGCCGGTCAGCTGGCCGGTCGTTTCGTCGATCGGATACTGGTAGCGCGCGTCCAGGCTGCGCTCCAGCCACACGCCCGTCTGCAGAGAGCCGGGGCCAAGGTCGCGAGCGAGGCGCAGCACATCGCCGAACGCATGAAAGCCTGAGTCGGACAGCTTGCCAGGCACGTCGGCGTTGACCTTTTTCAGCTTCTTGCCGTTGGCGTCGTAAAACGTCACGCCATTGTCGGCTGGATTATTGTCGCTGGCGTCGCTGGTCTTGCGCGCCCAGTGATCGAAGGTATTGAGGTAGACCTTGTTGTCCACGTCCCACTCGCCCAGTCGGCTGGTGACGCCCAGATAGGTGAAGCTCGAGTAATAGGCCGCGTTGTTATAGCCCTGGTAGGACTGCAGGGTCGGATCGTTGGTCAGGCCATAGCGCCAGCCGAACTCGTCGATCTCCTGCTTGGTCGCGCCCTGCACGGTGTTCTGGTGCTCGCGGTTGTAGCTCGTGACAAACGTCAGCAGCGTGTTCGCGCCGAGTTCGGTGATGGTCTTGAGGAAGATGTGCTCGCGCTTGTCGTCGGTACCCTTGAGGTAGGTGTCGCTCGATTCCTTCGACACATCGGCGAACAGCCTGGTGTGGTCGCCCAGTTGTTCATCCGCGCTCACGCCGCCGGCGCGCGTATTCCAGCTGCCGATCGTGAGATACGGCGTGATGCCCGATACATCGCTGGGATCGCGCGAACGCAGGCCCACGGTGCCGCCGAAGGTGGCGTTGCCGATGGTGGAGCCACCACCCGGGCCGCGATCGATTTCGGCCTGGCCGAGCACGTGGTTATTGAAATAGGCCGACGTGGTGTGATGCAGGTCGCTGGCGTCGCCGAACGGAATGCCATCGAAGGTGATGTTGAACTGACCATCCTGGAAACCGCGGATGCTGATGCCTTCGTTCTTGCCCAGGCCCGGGCCTTCCGGCGACGTCACGGTGACGCTGGGCGCGTACTTGATGATGTCGTCGAAGTTGGCATTGAAGCGCAGACCGTCGCGGATGAAGCGCTCATCGATCACCGAGGTCGGCTGGGTGGCATCGAGCGGCGCGGCGCTGGGTGCGAGCGTATCCACGGCGTTGGCGCGGACGCTGATCGGCGCCAGGTCGCGCGTGCCGTCGTTGGTGTTGATCGGCGGCAGGCCGCGCGACGCCTCAGCGTCCGCGGCCAGAGCCTTTCCCGCATTGGGGTCCCGCACGATGGTCACCGTGGTCGGCGTCACGTAGCGATAGCTCAGGCCCGTGCCCTTGAGCAGTTGCGTGAGTTGCTGTTTTGCGGCGGCGCCGGCGGCCGCACCGCTGCTGCGCAGGCTGTCGGCAACGGCGGGGTCGTACACCACTTGCAGGCCGGTGCTGCGCGAGAACTGGTCGAGCGCCTGGTTGAGCGGCATCGGCGCAATCGCCGGTGCTGCCGATGAGGTGGGCGCCTGGGCGAAGGCATGGGCGGGCAAGGTGCTGCCGAGCAGCAGCGCGATCTGGAGAGCAAGCAGTTTCCGCATGGTGCGTCTGACCTTCGATGGAGTGACATGTGAGCGGGAGGAGGTCACTCCTCGCCGCGGCATGACTCACTACGAGTGTCGAGCGGAGCCATTGGGTACCGCTTTCTTCATGAATTTTTTCTTACAGCACGCACGTGCGACAAGCTGGCGACCGATCGCACGACGCGCACATCATCCACGCTGCGGATCACTTGCACGTTGGGCAAGGTCTGCAGATACGCCACGAAGGCATCCATGTCGCGCGCGTGGAATCGCCCTGAAATCAGCGTGGCGCCGATGCGCGCATCCTCGATCACGAGTGGGCGGCTGTTATAGGCGTTGAAGCGACGGGCCACCTCGGCGACGCTGGCGCTTTCAAAATGGATGTCCGCAGGCAGCCAGCGCGTGCTGCGCGCGAGATCGGCGTGGTGATCGACCACGTCGAGCGATCCATCCATATGCATGGTCGCTTCCTGGCCGGCGGTGAGTTCCGCCAGGGGCGACCGGGCAACTGCAAAACCTTCCGGCGCCCACGACTTTTCATCGCGCTGCCACAGCTTGACCTTGCCGCTGATCACGGTCACGCGACCGCCGTCGGCGGAGTGATGCGCGTCGAACACCGTGCCGATGTCCTGCAGCTCGTTCGCGCCCAGGCGCACACGCAGCGGGCGGGCTGGATCGTGCGCCACGTCGAACAAGGCGCCGCCGCGCAGCACGTTGATGCGGCGCGAGCCGGCATCCATGCTCACGATCACCACGCTGTCGCGATCGAGCTGCATGTCGGTGCCATCGGCCAGCGTGGCGCTGCGCACCGCGTCATTGGACGAGGCGTAGCTATCCCAGGCTTGCGGCGCGGACTGCAGCCAGGCCGCGCCGCCGGTGGCCACCAAGATGACCAGGGCTGCTGCTTGAGCGAGCCACGCGGTCCAGCGCGGACGCGGCCGTACGTTGGGCAACGCTTTGGATGGACGCGGCACGGGCAGAGACACCACCGAGGTGTCATCCGCGGCCAGCTCGCACAGTTCCGCCTGGTTCAATGGATCGAGCGCGCTGGCGGCGCCAAGATCGCCGTGCAGATGCGCCATCGCAAGATATTCGGTGACGTGCAGCGGCGACTCGCGCAGCCATGCCATGAAGGCCTGCTGCTGCGCTTCGTCGAAACCTTCCTGCTGATCCAGGTACCAGCTGGCGGCTTCTTCGGTCGCGCGGCGCTGGCGCTCGGCGGCTTCGCGGTGGCGGGCGAATTCAGTCATAGCGCGCCATCCCTACGCGGCATACGGCCAGCGCCTTGACGATGTACTTCTTCACCATGTGGGTGGAAATGTTCAGTCGTTCACCAATGTCGCGATAGCCCAGCTCATCGCGGTAATGCATCACCAGGGCGGCGCGACACTTGGGCGTGAGTCGCATGATCACCGCGGCCAGGCGCTGGCGACGAAGGTCGCGATCGACGTCGGCGGCGGCGTTGCACGGCGTGAACAGTCGCTCGAGTACGTCGTTCACTTCATCGCCGGTTTTGGGGCTGCGCTGCTTGCGCGCGGCGTGTTCCTTGACCAGGTTCGCCGCGACGGTGAACAGATAGGCCTCGGGCTTCTCGATCAGTTCGGCGCCGCTGCGGTCGGTGCGCAGCAGGCGCAGGTAAAGCTCCTGCACCAGATCCTGCGCATCCCATGCGTGCGCGGTGCGCTTGAGGAAATAACGGTTGAGCGTGTCGTGTTGTTCTTCGAACAACTGCGCCAGCCCGGTGGTGGAATCGGCGGTCACGTGCACTCGCAGCGCCGTCGACGCGGTCGTCGGCTGATGAGCCAGGATGTACGCCCGAAGCTAGCGGGACATTGTGACGAATCCGTGAAACCGATGAATGCATGGCAACCGAGCGCGTCAAAGCGTGGCGCGTGACGCTCTGCCGGCACTTACCGCCCATATGGGCTCTGGTGCAGAGTCTCCCGGCTGGCGATACGCCGCAACGGCGTGCGCCAGTGATGATCGGTCTTGAGTGATGCCAGCGGCATCTCGGAATAGGGGATCAACATGGAGGAAAAACATATGCATCATGCATCGAGCCGTCGGTTTCGTTGGTTGGCCTTGGGCGCTTTGGCGATGTCGTTGACATCGATGGGCGCGATGGCCGCCAACAGCCTGCCGTCCAGTGGATTGGGCCAGTCCTGGCCGAACGCCACCGACGTCAGCGCCAGTCCGCATTGGCATGTCTATGTGTTCCAGCGCAACGGTGTGCGCTATGTGCAGATCAACGATCTGGGCGGCAAGGTGCGTGCTGCCTTCGCCACGGCCTCGGGCAGCTTCCTCACCTTGCCGGTGGGCTCCGATGCTGCGCGCGTGGCCACGCCTGATGAGCCGCTGCCGGCGTCCGGCAATACCAGGGGCGATATCGTCTATCAGGACAGCACCGTGAAAGTGCTGGTCGCGCCGCAAGCCGATGGTTCGACAGCGACGTATGTCGCCGCTGGCGACTGCCACGATCCGGTCGAATGCAGCTCGCGCTTCCAGGGGCCGTCGACCAATGCGGTAGCGACTCCGCAGGCTCCTGCGACCACCAAGAACGCGACCACCTCGTCCGGTGATTGCCACGATCCGGTGGAATGCAGCTCGCGCGCCAATTGATGTTGCAGTAAACCCTGCCGGAGCGCTTCTAACGCGAAGCGCTCCGGTGGTGGATCGCGCTGCTGCGCAACGAATCGTGCAGCAGCAACGTCACGCTGACGCTCGATCCGATGTCGCGCAGATGCACATCGCCGCCATAGATATGCGTGCGATCGCGTATCGAGGAGATGCCCAGCCCGCTGGCGCCCAGCAGGGTCATCGCCTGCTTCCAGGGTTCCTCATCCAGCTCTGCATGGGGCGTCGCGTCGCCCATGCCGCGCCTGCCGACCAGGCGCATCACTACCCAGCGTCGGCCGCGCGTGTGTCCGCCGCGCAGCTGCAGCTGCACATCCTGCATGGGGCCGCGTGACAGCACGTGGACCAGCACTTCGCAGGCCAGCCGATACAGCGCCATATGCACGTCGGGAGCAAGCTGGCTCAGGCCGCGTCCGGAGAGTTCGCATTGATAGGTGGCGCCTGCCATCTGGATGGCCTGCGCAAACGGCCCTTCGCGCAGCGTGGCCGGTACGCCGCGCTCGCGCCAGCCGCGTGGATACAGCGCATTGGCGAGGCGATGCATTTCGTGTTGCGCCAGCGCTACCTGCTTGGCGTAGCTGCGTTCTTCGCTGGTGGGCAGCACATGTCGAAGACGGTCCAGCAGGCGGTTGTGGTTGTCGCGGATGGTGACACCGATGTGTTCCAGCGTGTCGGCCGCCTGGCGTAGCCGCAGCTCTTCCAGGTAAAGACCTTGCTGGGCGAGCTGAAAACCGCGCAAGGTATCCATCTGCGTGGCGTGCTCCGCATGCGTCTGATGGGCGATGCGCGAGCCGAGCATAAGCAGGGTGGTGATGGCGAACGCGATCAGCGCCTGGGCCTGGATGACGCCCGGATCACGCACGATCGAGGAGGTCATGGTCACCGCCAGGCTCGCCAGCGTGCCGCCCAGCGCCGCGCCTTGCCAGCCGTGGCGCGAGGTGAGCCAGACCACCGGCAGGAACATGGCGATGCGGAACACCTGCATGCTGTCGCCCTGGCTGCTGAATACCAGGCCCATCAGCACGAGCAGCGGCGTCACCACGCCGATCAAGGTGTCCTTGACGAGGCGGCTGCGCCACAGTTCGGCTTCGCGCGGATTTGCTGGCCTGCGCGTCTGCCATAGATAGATCGCGATCACCGTGGGCGCGATGGCCAGTGCACCCAGGTAATTGCCGAGGAAATAGCCAAAGATGATCTGGATGTCCAACGGCGGCAGCGGGACGCCGGCTGGCACTTCCGCCGCCATCAGTACCAGCGCATTGCTGATCGCCGTCAATACGGCGCCAGCGAGTATCACGCCCAGCAGCATGGGCATGCTGATCTGGTGTGCGCCCAGCAACAAACGTGCATGGCGGCGCGCCCAGGCCACGGCGCCCATCAAGGGCAGGATCGGCGGCACTGCAGCCAGGGCCGACCAGCGCCAACCGAAGTCGTCGATGCAATGAAAGGCGTGATAGTCCACCGGGATCATTTCGCCGATCAGCAGCGCAGGCCAATAGCGATAGGGAAACAACAGCAGGCTGGCCACCCGCAGGCCCGCAGGCAGATTCCAGTGAGAGACGGATACGTCGCGTAGCAACGCATAGCTGACGGCGTACGCCATGCAAACAGCCACATGACGGCCCCAGGCGCGTGGCGCGATAGCTTCCCCCATGCTGTTCTTCCCCTTGGCTGCCGTGACTCCCCTGGCTCTCGTGGGCCAGGGTTTATGTGCTCGGTGCAATATCGTCGTGCACCGGCACCCCCATCATCCAGGTCGGGTATCGGTTGTCCTGCCGCCCTGAATCACCTGTTGGGCTGCGCCACGTTTTCACTCTGCAATCAGGCGCGGCCGTGTGACACCAGCGCGGACTCTCTCATAAAAGCCGGTGATGTTCTGGTGAAGGGTGTCGCATTGTGACGCAGTGCAAATACTTGCGATTGCGTTCACACAATTTCGCGATCAGATCGTTAAATCAGGGGCTTAAGCGGCCTCGCCACGGCGACTGGAGATGGTCACGCCCTCGCGCATCGCCTTGGTCACCGGGGTATTGGCGACAATTTCCAGCAAGCGGGCCCATTGCTCGTCGCTCAGCGCGGCCGAAGCGTGCAGCGTTCGCATGACCTGCAGGCGACCCTCGTCGTCGCGATCGAGCTGCAGCTCGGCGCGGAACTCGCCCAGCTCCCAGCCCTTGCGTTCGGCATACATGCGCAGCGTGATCGCGGTGCAGGCGGCGAGCGCAGCCAGGTAGTAATCGAACGGCGCTGGTGCTGCACCTTGTCCACCGAGCTTGACCGGCTCATCGGTGTCCAGCTTGAAGTGCGCGGTTTCGATGTGATGAAGGTAGTGGCTGTCGGTTGAAACGATGCTTGCAGAGGACACATGGGACATGGGCGTTGATCCTTGAGGTTGAGCACAGAGACGCAGCGTAAGCGCCGATGCACGCGACGCCAAGCGCCGTGGAGCGCGACATCGATTGGCAATTGGACAAAAGTCGCCCCTGTCTGGCTGTTTGTCGTTGCCTCGCAGCGCTGCGCGAGCTTGAGGCGGGGCGATATAATCGACGCACACGTGCAGGCTTCTGCATGTTGCGTACGCGCCGGCCATGGTTTCACCAAGGGTCGGCAGCGACGACGCGCAGCTCCGCGCTCCACTTTTCGGATGATCCCGCCATGCGTTCCCTCGTCCTTCCTGTCGCCATCGCATTCAGCCTGGTTCTCGCCGGCTGCACCACCAGTCGCGGCTTGCACACCACGGGCACCATGACCGAACCGGGCAGCCTGAAATCCGAGCGCAGCCTGGCCGATGTGCAGCTGAGCCCCACGGCATGGCCGGCGCAGGATTGGTGGGTGGCCTATGGCGACCCGCAGCTCACCGCCTTGATCGAGGAAGCGCTGCAGAACAACCCCAGCCTCGAGCAGGCGCAGGCGCGTGCACGCCAGGCGCAGGCCGTGGCGGACAGCATCAATGCGCTGCGCAAGCCGCAGTCGAATTTCGACGCGTCGATCACCGGCGCCTACCTGTCGAAGAAGAACCCGATCTATCCCGAATATGCGATTGGCACGTTTGCCTGGAGCAAGTCGCTCACCGCCGATTTCTCGTGGGATCTGGACCTGTGGGGCGGCAAGCGCGCGGCATGGGAAGCCTCGCTGGGTCGCAGTCGTGCCGCGCAGATCGAAGCACATGCGGCGCGCATCGAGTTGTCGGTGAATGTGGCGCGCGCCTATGTGCAGCTCGGCTATGCGTTTGCGCAGAAGGATGTCGCCGATGCGGAAGGCGATCGCACCGGTCGCTCGCTCGACATCACGCGCAAGCTGGTGCGCGGTGGGCTTGGCACACCGCAGCAGGAGCATCTGGCCGATTCGGAAGCGGCCGGCGCCGAGCAACAAAAGGTGGCCGCCGACCGCGCCATCGATGCAGCGCGCAGCTCGCTCTCGGTATTGCTGGGGCAGGGGCCGGATCGCGGCCTGAGCATCGAGCGGCCGCAACTGGTCGATCGCGGCCCGGCCGTCCTGCCCGACAAATTGCCGGTGGATCTGCTCGGACGTCGCGCCGATCTCGTGGCGGCGCGCTGGGAAATCGAAGCGGCCAACCGCGACGTCACGGCGGCCAAG
This sequence comes from Dyella sp. 01N36, assembly GCF_056399745.1. Taxonomy (NCBI): domain Bacteria; kingdom Pseudomonadati; phylum Pseudomonadota; class Gammaproteobacteria; order Lysobacterales; family Rhodanobacteraceae; genus Dyella; species Dyella sp. 01N36. The sequence goes on along the minus strand of NZ_JBFTRY010000031.1, from coordinate 5,300 downwards.
AAGGAATTTCTGCCCAATATCAGCGTCAGCGCCATGGCCGGCCTGATTGCCGTGGGCGGCAGCACCAACGTGCTGTCGCTGCAGGCACGCCAGTATGTGTTCGGTCCCGCGCTAAGCCTGCCRCTGTTCGATGGCGGCCGTCGCCGCGCCCATCTGGCGGGCGCCGATGCCGAGTACGACGCGATGGTGGCGCGTTACAACAGCTTGCTGGTGAGTGCCTTGAACGAGGTGTCCGATCAGGTCTCCGCGCTCACTTCGGTGCGCCAGCAGATCGTGTTGGAGCGGCGCTCGGCGGACGATGCGCAGAAGAGCTGGGATGATGCGATCAAGGCTTACGAAGGTGGGCTGCGCGGCCCGCTCACGCCGCTCACCAGTCGCCAGCAATTGCTGACCGCGCAACAGCGCCTGGCGCTGCTGGAAAGTCAGCAGGCCGATATTTCCATCCGACTGATCGAGGCGCTGGGCGGTGGCTTCGACGGCGTCAACGACGTTGCCGAGATGAACCAGGCGAGCGCGCCGCCGCAGGCATCGGCGACACCGGATGCCACGCGCCGATGAACTACGAACTTCACGCTGTCCACGCCCCGGATGCCGCCGATCGCGAAGCCATTGCGGCGCCGCTGCGCGCTTACAACCTCAGCAAGGTACCGACGCTCGACATCCAGCCGCTGGTGATCGCGCTGCGTGACGAGCACGGCCACACCATTGGTGGGCTGTGGGGCGAGACCGCGCTGGACTGGCTGCACATCGACCTGCTGGGCATTCCTGAGTCCATGCGCGGGCAGGACGTGGGTACGGCGATCCTGCGTCGTGCGGAAGAGATCGCGCGCGAGCGCGGCTGCGTCGGCGCGTGGCTGGATACGTTTGCGTTCCAGGCCCGCGGTTTCTACGAAAAACTCGGCTACAGCGTGTTCGGCGAGATTCCCGATTATCCGGTGGGCGGCGCGCGCTATTTTCTGCGCAAGCGTTTCTGACTCAGCGCAGGATCTCCACCAGCAGGATCCACGCGCCGAACATGCCGCCGATGAAGGAAAACAGGACGCCCGGCACCAGCCAGTAAAGGCCGCCGCCGGTACCGAGCTCAATGGAGATCGCCATCACCAGGAAGGGCAAGGTGGCGATCTGCGTGATCAGTGCGCGTGTGAGGATCCAGTCCTTGTGTTCGCGCCAGTTCCAGTTGGCCGTGGCTTGGCGCAGCTGCATGAACTGGTTCCAGGTGGGGATGAACCATGCCACCAGGCCAATCGCCAGCGCCACCCAGCCGAACAGCCGCGCCGAGATGCCGGGCACCAGGCCCAGCGACGCAATCATCAGCACGTTGGCCAGCTTGCACAGCGCGTCGATGGCGCGGCTGGGCAAGATGGGATTGGCCACGATGCTCGACAGGTTGATCGAGATCGCCACAAACAACAGGCCGGTCAGCGCCGCTGCTGCACCCACTTCAGCCGACAGCAGGGAACCCCAGCCAGCAAGATCGTAAGCGTGCATATGCGCTCCTCGACGGTACCTGACTGACCTTACAACGCCGGCCCGGCGTATGCTTGGGAACGTGGCCTGCAACCCCATCTTGATGGGCTGCATAGCGTTGTAGTGGGCCGGCGCCGATGGCGTGCGACGGTCCCGGGAGGCAGGAGAGATGGCAACAGGTTGGGCCGGCGACGGCGCCGTACAGGACCAGATCGACGCGACCGTGGACGACGCGGTCAAGCGCGCGCGCAGCCGCATGCAGAGCGGTCCTGGTCTCACTCATTGCGAAGAATGCGACGCAGCCATTCCCGAAGCGCGACGCAAGGCCGTGCCCGGCGTACGCCTGTGCGTGAACTGCCAGACGGCGCACGACCAGGAAGAGGCCGCCTTCAGCGGCTATAACCGTCGCGGCAGCAAGGACAGCCAGCTGCGCTGAACAGTGTCCGACGATGCTGCGTCGTTTCACCCGTTGTGCACGTCTGCATAGGCGTTTCAGGCGGTTTTGCTCTTGACACGCGACGCTGCGGCGAGGGTCAATGGTTCCTTTCTGTCGAACCAGGATGCGCCCTCGCATGACCATGTCCTACCGCCTGTGCCCGTTCGCCCGTTCCGTCACTGCCGAGACGTGCCGATGAGCCGCCTCAGCCCGCTGGCCGGCAAGCTGGTCCCTGAGAATCAACTGGTGGATGTGGGCCGCTTGCGTGATGCCTATGCTGATCTACGCCCGGATGTGGGTGTGCCCAGTCAGCGCGTGGCGTTTGGCACTTCGGGTCATCGCGGCAGTTCGTTCGAGCGCAGCTTCAACGAGTGGCATGTGCTGGCGATCACCCAGGCCATCTGCGAATACCGTGCAGGCAAGGGCATCGACGGTCCGCTGTTCATCGGCATCGATACGCACGCCTTGTCGCAGCCGGCTCTGGAAAGTGCGCTGGAAGTGCTCGCTGCGAATGGCGTGGAGACCATGGTTTCCAAGGGCGGCGAATACACGCCGACGCCGGCGATTTCGCACGCCATCCTCACCTACAACCGCGGCCGCAGCCACGGCTTTGCCGACGGCATCGTGGTCACGCCTTCGCACAATCCGCCCGACGGTGGCGGCTTCAAGTACAACCCGCCCAACGGCGGTCCCGCCGATACCGACATCACCGGCTGGGTGCAGAAGCGCGCGAATGCGCTGATCGAAGGCGGCTTGCGCGACGTGCGCCGCGTGCCATTCGCCGAAGCCATGCGCGCGTCGACGACGCACCAGCACGATTTCCTCGATGCCTATGTCACCGACCTCGCCAACGTCATCGATTTCGATGCGATACGCGGCAGCGGCGTGCACCTGGGCGTCGATCCGCTGGGCGGTTCGGGCGTGCACTACTGGGCGCCGATTGCCGAGCGTTACAACATTGACCTCACCGTCGTGAGCGATGTGGTTGATCACACCTTCCGCTTCATGAGCGTGGACTGGGACGGCAAGATCCGCATGGATCCTTCCTCCTCGCACGCCATGCAGCGCCTGATCGGCCTCAAGGACAGCTACGACGTCGCCTTTGCCTGCGATACCGATCACGACCGCCACGGCATCGTGACGCGCAGCACCGGCCTGCTGTTGCCCAATCACTATCTGTCGGTGCTGATCGACTACCTGTTCCGTCATCGCCCGCATTGGCGCAGCGATGCCGCCGTCGGCAAGACGCTGGTGAGCACGGGCTTGATCGATCGCGTGGCGAAGCGGCTGGGTCGTCGCCTCTACGAAGTGCCGGTTGGCTTCAAGTGGTTTGTCGATGGATTGTTCGATGGCTCGCTGGGATTTGGCGGCGAGGAAAGTGCGGGTGCATCGTTCCTGCGTCGCGACGGCAGCGTGTGGAGCACCGACAAGGACGGCATCGCCGCCGCGCTGATGTCGGCGGAAATCGCCGCGCGCACGGGCAAGGATCCGGGCGAGTTGTATCGCGAGATGACCCGCGCCCTGGGTACTCCGGTGTCAGAGCGTGTCGATGCGCCGGCTAACACGGAGCAGAAGGCGAGGCTTTCCAAGCTGTCGCCCGATCAGGTGAAGAGCACGCAGCTGGCCGGCGAGAAGATCGAAGCCGTGATGGATCGTGCGCCGGGCAATGGCGCATCGATTGGCGGCATCAAGGTGGCGTCGGCCAATGGCTGGTTCGCAGCGCGACCGTCGGGCACGGAAGACATCTACAAGATCTACGCGGAGAGCTTCAAGGACGAGGCGCATCTGCAGCGATTGCTGGAAGAAGCGCAGGCGATGGTGGACGCGGCGCTGCACGCAAGCTGATTCATTCACGTCGCTGTACGCAAAGAGGCGCGCAACTCACTGCGCGCCTCTTTGCGTTTGGTCTTACACCGGCGAGGGATTGCGTTCCTGGAAGCCAGCCTGGTGCCAGTACGGATAGGCCGGCGTCACGGCGCTGGCTTCATCGAGCTTGGCCACCTGTTCCTTGCTGAGGTTCCAGCCCACCGCGCCGAGGTTCTGCTTCAGCTGCTCCTCGTTGCGCGCACCGATCACCACGGTCGATACCGTCGGACGCTGCAGCAGCCAGTTGAGTGCGATCTGCGGCACGCTCCTGCCGGTTTCCGCGGCGACTTCGTCCAGCGCATCGACCACGCGATAGAGATAGTCGTCGGACATCTGCGGGCCCACGTCGCCGGTCTTGTGCAGACGGCTGGTGGCGGGCAACGGTTGGCCGCGGCGGATCTTGCCGGTGAGGCGTCCCCAACCCAGCGGACTCCACACCACCGCGCCCACGCCCTGATCGATGCCCAGCGGCATCTGCTCCCATTCGTAATCGCGGCCGATCAGCGAGTAGTACGCCTGGTTCGCCACGTAACGCGAATAGCCGTAACGGTCGGACACGGCGAGCGATTTCATCAGGTGCCAACCGGAGAAATTGGAGACGCCGATGTAGCGGATCTTGCCGGCGCGCACSAGATCGTCCAGCGTCGACAGCGTTTCTTCCACGGGAGTCTTTGCGTCGAAGCCGTGCAGTTGGAACAGGTCGATGTAGTCGGTGCCCAGGCGCTTGAGCGCGGCGTCGCAGGCCTTGAGCAGATGGAAGCGCGAGGAGCCTACATCGTTGGGGTCGTCGCCGGAACGGAACGTTGCCTTGGTCGAAATCAGCACGCGATCGCGGCGGCCTTTGATGGCTTCGCCGAGCACCGATTCGGCAGCGCCTTCGGAATAGATATCGGCGCTGTCGAACATGGTGAGGCCGGCATCGAGGCAGACATCGACCAGGCGCTTGGCTTCCGCCACGTCGGTGTTGCCCCAGGCGCCGAAGAATTCACCTTTGCCGCCGAAGGTGCCGGTGCCGAAGCTGAGCACGGGGACTTTGAAGCCGGATGCGCCTAGGTGACGGTATTCCATGGGGAGGGACCTCTTTGTGTTTGGGAATGGGGGAGAGGAATGACTGTTCTATAGTTCGAAGATACGGAACTAGGCTTTATGAGGCAATGCGCTTGGGGTAATGGTGCTTTGTTGGTCGCATGAGTGGCGTGTGCGAGTTTTGAGGGGTTCGCATAGCGGCGGGCATCTGGGCGAAGGCAGTTTTTTTTGCCCGTCATCCCGGCGCAGGCCGGGATCCAGTAGCGTCGGTCTTCGGTTATCGCCATGTCGCGACCTGGCTCGCCTGCCGCGGGCTTCCGTCCTCCTGCCGGAGGCCGGGTTACTTTCTCTTGCTTGCCCAAGAGAAAGTAACCAAAGAGAAGGGCCCCCCGGATGACGCGCCTTCCGGACCTTCGGTCCTCCAGGTGCGCGTGCGGGTTACGGGGTTTTTCGACAGGACATCCCTGTCCTGTCGAAAAACTGGCCGCATCCATGCGGCCACCCT